>NZ_JBQYLI010000016.1:0-130780 GCF_052690465.1 Sunxiuqinia sp. A32 | reverse complement strand
GATTGATAACTTTCAATCTTTTTCCCACTCTTCGCTGAAAATAAAAAGAGGCCATCTCTTTTGAGACAGCCTCTTCACTTCTCAATAGAATGATCTATTTGTAAATCTCTTTTTTAGCAGACAATAAAGTGTTCTTCAATAAAGAAACACGAGTCATTGGACCAACTCCTCCAGGAACCGGTGTGATATAACTACATTTAGGAGCCACTTCATCAAACAACACATCTCCTTTCAGTTTCCAACCTGATTTTGTTAAATCTGATTTTACTCTGGTAGTTCCTACATCAATCACTACAGCGCCCTCTTTAACCATATCACCTTTGATAAACTCAGGTGCACCTAAAGCAGCAATTAAAATATCTGCATTTGCACAAAGCTCCTTTAAGTTTTTAGTGCGGCTATGAGCGACTGTAACCGTAGCGTTCATTCCTTTTTGAGACATCAACACACTCATAGGACGACCAACAATATTACTTCTACCAACTACGACACAGTCTTTACCGGAAGTTTCAATATTATATCTTTTTAGTAACTCAACAATACCATCAGGAGTGGCTGAAACAAATGAAGGTAAACCAATCACCATTCTTCCGACATTAATTGGGTGGAAACCATCAACATCTTTTTTAGGATCGATCGCTTCAATTATCTTTTGTTCGGAAATATGCGCTGGCAAAGGTAGTTGGACAATAAATCCATCTAAATCCTCATCATTATTGAGCTCTTCAACTTTAGCAAGTAACTCAGCTTCGGTTACGTCATCTTCATAACGAATCAAAGAAGATTTGAATCCGACCTCTTCGCAGTCTTTTATTTTATAGGCAACGTAAGTTTCACTTCCACCGTCGTGTCCTACCAAAATAGCAGCAAGGTGCGGGGTTTTAGCCCCATTTGCTTTCATCTCTTTTACCTCGGCTGCAATTTCTTTTTTAATGTCAGCAGCAGTTTGTTTTCCGTCAATTAAAATCATCTATATAAACTTAGAATTATCGTTTCATTGGCATATTGCCCATCATACGTCCAAGATTTTTGCCCTGAGAAACCATTCGCATCATTTTGCGTGTTTCTGCAAATTGCTTAATTAAGCGATTCACTTCCTGAATATTTGAGCCGGCTCCTTCTGCAACGCGCTTACGACGAGATCCATTTAAAATTGAAGGATCTTCCCGCTCGGCAGGTGTCATTGAGTGAATAATTGCTTCAATATGCTTGAATGCATCATCCTCAATATCCATGTTTTTAAGAGCTTTTCCCATTCCTGGAATCATACCAGCCAGATCTTTTAGGTTACCCATCTTCTTAATTTGCTGAATTTGCTTCAGAAAATCATTGAAGTTAAATTGGTTTTTGGCCAGCTTCTTCTGTAAACGACGGGCTTCATCAGCATCGAATTGTTCTTGTGCTTTCTCAACAAGTGAAACAATATCCCCCATGCCTAAGATTCGATCAGCCATTCGTTCCGGATGAAATACATCCAAAGCTTCCAGCTTCTCGCCCATACCAACAAACTTAATAGGCTTATCAACTACTTCCCGAATAGAAAGAGCAGCACCACCACGGGTATCACCATCAAGTTTGGTAAGAACAACACCATCAAAATCTAACCGATCGTTAAATTCCTTGGCGGTATTAACAGCATCCTGACCTGTCATTGAATCAACCACAAACAGAATTTCCTGAGGCGAAACAGCTTTCTTAACAGCTGCAATCTCATTCATCATCTGCTCATCGATCGCTAAACGACCCGCGGTATCAATAATTACAACATCATTACCATTATTTTTTGCATGGCTAATCGCAGCTTTAGCAATTTTGACAGGCTCCATATTACCATCTTCGGTATATACAGGCACATCAATTTGACTTCCCAATACCTTCAACTGATCAATCGCAGCAGGACGATAAACATCACCAGCAACCAGCAAAGGATTCTTGCCTTTTTTACTCTTCAGTAATTTTGCCAATTTTCCGGAGAAAGTTGTCTTACCGGAACCTTGTAACCCGGCAATCAATATTACTGCAGGTTTGCCTGTCAGGTCAATGTCAACTGACTTCCCTCCCATTAACACTGCCAACTCATCATGGACAATTTTCACCATCATTTGTCCTGGTTGAACTGATGATAAAACATCCTCACCTATAGCTTTTTCTTTGACAGTTTCGGTGAAAGATTTGGCGATTTTATAGTTAACGTCAGCATCCAACAAAGCACGTCTGACTTCTTTCAGCGTTTCAGCAATATTAATCTCAGTTATCCGGCCCTTCCCTTTTAACAGCCTAAACGATTTCTCTAATTTCTCATTAAGATTTTCAAACATATCCCATCAAAATTGATTGATTTTTAAAGCAGCAACAAAAGTACAAAAAAATAAGAGAAGCAATGTCCTAAAAAAATTCAAAAAAATATGATTTATCAGGGTTACCTTTTTAGGTTTAACAGAATAAAAAGATGTATTAACTTTTTTTGGAAGGGAGAGAGCAAAATGGCAAAGAATAGTTCCGAATATTATGGGTTGATATTTGGCTGTCCAATTGGACACGAGTTAGACGGCTGTATATATAAACCAATTAGAGAGTTGCCTCTACCTGAACGTATGAAATATATTTTGACATTACAAGCTGACGAGCGATCGGTTCTGGTTAATCACCACAAATGCTGTATCAATCGCAGAGAAAATAAAGTCCCTTTTTCACGAATCGCAATTTTGTAGAAACTAGGGGAGTCAGTTCTGACTCCCCTTTCTTTTTCTATTAAGTTCAAAAAAACATAATAAATTATTCACGCAAATTATTCTACTTTCCATATTTTTACCTAACTTATTGATTGTGAAAAGTTATTAGTGGCGAGGAAATTTTTGTTAGGCAGATTTTAATTTTAGAGCGGTTACCTTTTACTAAAAAACAGGATTATTAAAAAAACCGAAAGAAATATGAAACAAATCAACAATTCATTGTTGTTTGTTTCAATTAAAGCTCGGAATCAGTTATTTTTGATAGTGGATGAGTGAAATCAAAGACAAAACGTGGTTTGAAGAAATATTTGACAAGCATTATGAGGCTGTCAGAAACTATCTCTATTACATGTGTGGAGATATGAAACTTTCCGAGGATCTTGGGCAAGATGTTTTTCTAACATTATGGGAAAACAAGAATAAGCTTAGAGAAGAGACTCTCCGTGCTTTTTTATTCACTATTGCCCGCAATCGATATTTCAAGCACCACCGTAGAAAATCTGTCAATTTAAAATTCAGCAATTCACTAATTGGTTCTGAAGACAAAGAATATGAATCTCCAGAATATTTAGTGCAGGTGAAAGAATTTGATGAAAAATTGCAAAATGCAATCTCAAAACTTCCTGAACGTTCTCGCACCATTTTCCTCATGAACAGGCTGGATGACCTCAGTTACAGACAGATCAGTGAGAACCTTAACATTTCTGTTAAAGCAGTAGAAAAACAAATGACAAAAGCAATTCGCCTGCTTCACGATTCCCTTGACAGAAGACTCTAATTTTTTTTTCAAAATTATTTAATTCCATGGTAGGGTATTTATCTTATACTGGGTATCACATTCAGAAATGGATATTTGAGAGTGTTTAATAAACAACATGATTATTTGAAACCGATGCAGACCGTTGTCCAAAAAAGAGAAGAAAAGATTAATCACTTTATTAGTCATTATCACGTTCCTGCAGGTTTAGATAAAAAAGTTGTTTTAGAAAAGATTTTAAGGAAAATTGAAGAAGGAAAATACAAAGACCAAGGGGACGGCAAAATATTTTTTTTAAGTCCTGTTTATCGAATCGCAATATCAACCGCAGCTTTTCTCTTGGTTTTTTTCCTTCTTCAATTTTTTTTATCGACAATCGTTATTAATAGCGACGACTTAATTTCCAATTCCTACCTTCTTCCCGATGACTCCAGAGTTATGATGGACGTCAATAGCGAAATAAGTTTCCCAAAACATTGGTGGAAAAGAGAAGTTAAACTCAAGGGGACAGCCTATTTTGATGTAACAAAAGGCCGCAAATTCAAAGTAAAAACCAAATATGGAGACATTCAGGTTCTCGGAACACGTTTCCAGATTAAGATAATTAATGACGGCCTCGTTGTTAATTGTTATTCTGGCACTGTTAAACTTTCATCAAGTAAATTCGAGCAGCTCATTCACGAAGGAAATTCGGTTACACTTAAAAACAATCAAATTGACCAAATAACACCAATAACAGAGGAGTATCCTGAAATTGCGCGTTTTTACCAACATTTTTCACAAGTAAATATCAAAATTGTTGCTGAAGAAATCGAATACTTTTTCAATGTTGACATTGAAATTAAAGATACTACACTTTTAAAGCACTTTTCAGGAAGCATACACGCAACGGATTGTGAATCTGCACTGAAAATGCTGTGTGAGCCACTAGATTTAACTTATACTTTTAATTCATCACAAAAGAAATACATCATTGTGGAAAATAATTAAGACAATCAATCAATTCTTTAAGTATAATGGAAAGCATTGACTTTCTGATCTTTTAGCAATCACAACAAAGCAAATAGTGTTTTTGAAAAAGCTTCCCGAAACGGAAGCTTTTTTCAGTTTCAAATGATTAAATTTGCGAGAAAAATACATGGGCAACGCTCACTTTACAGAACATGATAAAGCTTTTTACAGCGATGGTTATAAGCTTGGAAACCAACAAAGCCAATGGAAGGAAGACACATTATTCAGCTCTATCAAGACCATGTATCAGGCTATTGATCAACTCATAGATTCTTTACTTGCCATGGCACAGCGCGAAGGAATTTCTATTGACTGCAAAAAAGGTTGTTCCTACTGCTGCCAACAAGCCGTATTCGCTAATTCGTACGAAATCCATTATTTGGGTAATTTCATAAAAACAAAATTTTCAAGGGAATCACAAAATGATGTTTTTAATAAAGCGTCTTTGAAAAATGAGAAAACTAAAAACCTGAGTGAAAACGAAATATTAAACTTCAAATCCCCATGCCCATTGTTAAGCAATGGAGCATGCGCAGCATACGAAGCAAGACCAATGGCTTGCCGAATCTATCTTTCCCAAAAGTTGTCTTCATGCATTGAATTTTATAACAATCCTGAAAACACTGAAAATTACCCGGCGCTACTTGAATTTCCATTGCGTGCTGGTCGAATGATGAATGAAGGTTATATGGCGGCATTAAAAGAAAACGGAACAATGACAGCAGAATTCAGATTGGAAGAAGGGCTTCAAACTTTTCTAAGTCCAAATGATCAATAAAAACGGATGCATCTCCTGAAACTTCCTTTTTCAATTTTATTTACTTGAGATCATCTGAGAAATAATCTTCTTACTTCTCAAAATCATAACCTCTTTCAACTAAAGCAATACGGATTTTAAATGATTGATACCATTTTTCCCTTCCCATCTTTCTGGCAAGGACATGATCCATCTGATTTTTCCAATTAGCTATCGCTGTCTGATCTTTCCAATAAGATACGGTAATACCGATTTCTTCTCGTGCAGATTCAAATCCTATAAAGCCTGGTTGTTGCTTAGCTAATTCTTCCATCTGCTTAGCCATGTCAGCATAGCCATCATCAACCACCGTTCGCACCGAAGTAAAAATAACAGCGTAATATGGAGGTTTGGGGGTAACTGCAATCATTTCATGAAATATGGTTCTGCAAAACCTTTTGCCACTAAAAGATCATTTAAACAATAAAAATCTCCGATTGTCCGAATTTTATCAACTCCCTGCAACAATTCCTCCGGAATCCGTATGTATAAAACAGCTAAGTACCTCCCATACTTTCCTTTGGAATCTTTTAGAGTTTCAACAATCGCCCAGTCCCCTTTTCGAATCAAGGACTTGGCAAAATCTGAAGCTAACTTGCCAAGTTTATACTCCTCGGAATCTTTTTTCACTCCATATACTTCAGGAGTATTTACTCCAAACAGTCGGATCTTCTCGTTTCTAACCCAAACTGTCAAGCCTAGATCAATGTCGATTACAAAAGTGTCGCCATCAACTACTTTTTGTATTTGTGCCTGGTATTGATACATCATTCGAATTTAAAATTACAAATGATAATTTACAAAAAATGCCGTCAGTTGACAGCATTTTAAGTTTATTTTTTAGGGAGTTGCATCCCTTTTTCTTTGGCCATTTTTTCGAGCCGCTTTTGGAAATTTGACTTTTTAGCCGGCCCGCTCTTCTTTTGTTTGGCTTGAAGCTGTGCTCTGATTTTCTCCTCATCAATCATTATGCGGAACAAGTACATTTGTCCGATAGTAATTAGATTGGCAAGGAAGTAATAATAACTCAAACCAGCAGAATAACTATTCAATATAAATAAGAACATTACCGGCATCATATACATCATGGTTTGCATTCCAGGCATTTGCTGACTGCTAGCAGCCTGCGAATTCATTTTTGTTGAAATGATCGTTGTAACCGTCATCAACAAACAGAACAAACTCACATGATCTCCATAAAATGGAATATTAAATGGTAAACTAAAGATCGAATCATAAGTTGACAAGTCGGTAGCCCATAGGAAACCTTCTTGCCGTAACTCAATCGATGTTGGGAAGAAAAAGAACATGGAGATTAGGATTGGAAACTGCAATAACATTGGCAAACACCCTCCCATCGGGTTCACTCCGGCCTTTTTATAAAGCGCCATTGTTGCTTGTTGTTTTTCCATAGCCTTATCTTTTCCATACTTAGCAGTAATCTCATCAATCTCAGGTTTTAATGCTTTCATTTTTGCCTGAGAGATGTATGATTTATAGGTTAGTGGAAAAAGAATCAACTTAATAAAAATGGTCAACAGTAGAATAATAATTCCAAAACTATTAATATGATTTCTTAAGAAATTAAATACAGGAATTACTAACCAAGTATTTACAAATCGAACATAGCCTAAATCAATGACACGCTCCATCGATAAATCATACTGTTTTAACGTATTATAGTGGTTCGGTCCAAAATAAAATTGCATGTCATAACTTTCGGTAGGTTTACCATCAAATGGCAATGCAATATCTGCATAAAAACTTCCCAAATACTTATCATTTTCCTCGTCATAATCATATTTAATATCTGCCGTAGGAAAAGCATCGTCTGCAATTAATGCTGAACTAAAAAACAATTGTTTGAAACTAATCCATTTCACTTTAGTCTTCAAACTCTCTTCATCTGACTTAGCCGCACTTAGCTTATCAACCTCGTCTTCAAAATATTTATAACTAATCGTGGTATAACGGTCTTCCCCAAATTTAGATTTACGCTCCAAACGAGGTGCTTCATATGCCCAATTAAAATTTAAGTAATTCGTATTCTGAGGTAACAACTTATCAAATCCAACACTTTTCACATTGAAATCGACCATGTATGAATTGTGCTTTAAGCCATAACTATACTCGAGGTACTTTCCATCACCAGCTTCCAGACGCATAGCAATTCCCTTGGATTCCCCGCTAAACCCCTTATTGTATTTCTCATTCCCTTCTTTTCCTTTCTTCACTTCAGGCCCATTTACGACAACGTTAGGCTGAGATACCGAAGGTTTAAAGAACAATTCATCGGTTTGAATACTTTTATTCTCAGAGAAGAAATTTAAGCCAAACAGATTTTCACCACCTTCAAATAAAATAAGAGGCAATGAATCATAAGTTTGATACCCTTTTAACTCAACAGAATAAATTTTACCACCTTTATTGGACAGGGTTATTTTCATTAAGTTATTCTCTAACGTAATGAATTTTTCTTCGCCATTAGCGGCAGCTCCAAATGCGCCAAACTTTGCAGTAGCCTCATTCAAAATTGAAGAAGAATCTGCTTCTTGGTTCTCAACATTGGAGGTTGCTCGTGCTTCAATTAATTTTGCTTGCTCTTCAGCTTTTTGAACTCTCGTTGCTTCAACTTGCGCCAGCGAATCCTGACGTCTCTTGGCCGCTTCGAGTTGTTCTTCCGAAGGTTTATTCAAGTAGCTAAAACCAATTAGGATAGCAAAAATCAGCACTACCCCCGCAATTGTATTTCTATCCATTTCCTATTTCTTTTCTTATTTTGTTAATGCAGCTTTCACAAATGCAACAAACAGTGGATGTGGGTTCAGAACTGTACTGCTGTATTCCGGATGATACTGAACTCCGATGAACCATTTATGTGAAGGAATCTCCATCACCTCAACTAAATTGGTATCTGGATTTAAACCTACAGGTTTCATTCCACCCTTTTTAAAATCTTCCAGAAACTGATTATTGAATTCATATCGATGTCGATGACGTTCTCGAATATCAGCTTGACCATATGCTTTGTACATATTCGACTTTTTATCTACAATATGACAAGCATAAGCTCCCAAACGCATGGTTCCACCCTTTTCGGTAATTCCTTTTTGTTCTTCCATTAAATCAATAACCGGGAAAGGAGCTTTTTCATTCATTTCTGTAGAATCCGCGTTTGTCATTCCTAAAACATTTCTTGCGTATTCGATTACTGCAATTTGCATTCCAAGGCATATACCAAGGAATGGAATGTTATTTTCCCTGACATATTTGGTTGCCAATATCTTTCCTTCAATGCCACGATGACCGAATCCAGGTGCGATTATGACACCATCCAGACCACCGACCATCTCCTCAACATTTGACTCATTAATCTCTTCGGAATGAATCCAATCCAATTTTACTCGACACAAATTTGAAGCTCCGGCATGAACCAACGATTCCGCTATTGATTTATAAGCGTCCTGCAATTCTACATACTTACCAACTAAACCAATTCGAACTTCGTGTTCCGGGTTTTTATGTCGTTCAAGAAAGTTATTCCATTCTTTTAATGCCGGATCATCCTTTAATGGAAGTTTTATCTTTTTAAGTACGGTAACATCCAATTTCTCTTCCCGCATCTTATTTGGAACATCATATATTGTAGGCACATCAATAGATTGAACCACAGCGTCTATTTCAACATTACAGAACAACGCTACCTTTTTACGAATATCAATTCCTAAATCATGCTCGGTTCGAAGTACTAGAATATCTGGTTGTACTCCATTTTCCAGCAAAGCTTTTACTGAATGTTGTGTTGGCTTTGTTTTTAACTCACCAGATGCCGCAAGAAATGGAACTAAAGTTAAATGAATGACCAATGCATTGGACCCAAGTTCCCACTTTAACTGACGAACAGCTTCAATATATGGTAAAGACTCGATATCACCAACGGTACCACCGATCTCGGTAACAACAATGTCATATTTTCTTTTTGTTCCCAGAAATTTTATTTTTCTTTTTATCTCATCGGTAATATGAGGAATAATTTGAACGGTTTTTCCCAAATAATCTCCTCGACGTTCCTTATTAATAACTGATTGGTAAATTCTACCGGTAGTTACATTGTTCGCCTGAGAAGTTGGTTTATTTAGAAAACGCTCGTAATGCCCCAGATCAAGGTCTGTTTCTGCCCCGTCGTCAGTTACAAAGCATTCTCCATGTTCATATGGATTCAGCGTTCCCGGATCAACATTTATATATGGATCAAGTTTTTGAATAGTTACAGAATACCCTCTGGCCTGCAACAACTTAGCTAATGAAGAAGCTAATATTCCTTTTCCTAATGAGGAGGTCACACCCCCTGTGACAAAGATGTACTTGGTTGATGACAAAATCGTAAATTTTAATGTTCCTAAAAACGCACAAAGGTAAGCAATAAAAGTTATTGCTCTTACACAATGTACCTGATATAATATGAACAAATAATTAAAAAACCCGCCAAAGTTAGCGGGTTGTATATTTGGACTATCTATTCTTCTTCGTCCATATTGTCAATAATCTGAATCTTTTCCTTCAAAAGCTCAATTTTTTCATGTGTCAATTCAATCTTTTTGTTGACATCTTCAATCATAGCTTCTGCATTCTTCGTATTGGCAAAGAAACCAATATTATTATTTAAAAGAGCCAAATCGCTTTCCAGTTGTTTCAATTTACTTACATACTTTTCGCGTTCAAATCGCATTTTATTTTGTCCACGAGATGTACCAGAAATATTGACAATCTTGTTTCTAAACTTTAACAAATTACGTTTTTGGTCATCCAATTTCAAGTTATCAAAGTGAATATTGATCGCATCTCTGAAATCGTTTTGAACCTTATCTTTATCTTTAAAAGGAACGTGACCAATTTCACTCCAACGACGCTGGAACTCTTTCATTTGATCTAAATCCTCCACATCATCTTTGGTTAGAACATATGCTTTAACTTCTTCGATGAGCTCCTTTTTCAGCTTAAGATTATCAATTTGTTCATCATCGACATGAGAAAAGTGCTCTGACTTTTTCTCAAAAAAATAATCACATGCAGCACGGAATCTTTTCCAAACCACGTCAGAATGCTTCCTTGGCACAGGACCTATTTCTTTCCACTTCCGTTGAATGCGAATGTACTCGTCGGTAGTTTTTCTCCAATCAGTGCTGTCTTTCAATGATTCGGCCTGCACACATAAATCAGTTTTCATTTGCAGATTATTCATCTGCAATTCCTTGTTCTGCGAATAAAACTCGCGCTTCCGATCAAAGAACTTATCACATGCAGTGCGAAACCTTTCGTAAATTCGGTTATTATCTTTTTTGGGAGCGAAACCAATTGTTCTCCAAACCTTTTGCAATTCAATCAACTCTTTTGAACGAACTTCCCAATCCTTATTTGAAGACATATCCTTATTGGCGATCTCTTCAGCCTTCTCGCAAAGAACAGTTTTCGCTTCAAGATTTTTCTTTTGCTCGGATTTTCTATTCTCAAAATACTCCTGATGCTTTTTATTTATTTGTGAAGTTGCAGCTTTAAAACGCTCCCAAAGCTCTTCCTTCTTATCTCTTGGAACCGGACCAATTTCTCTCCATTGCTCGTGATATTTTTGCAGAATGTTGAACGCCTTAATGATCGACGGTTCAACCAATAATTCTTCCGCTTTTTCACAAAGCCCAATCTTAGCTTCCTGATTCTTTTTCAAATCAAGGTCGCGCAGCTCCTTATTTATCTTGATATAATCGTAGAAATTCTCAACATGATGGTGATACGTTTCCCACAAATCTTTAAGCTTTGCCTGAGGAACCAGACCAATCTCCCGCCACTCCTGTTGCAAATCACGAAATTCATGAAACGTTTTATTTATCGACTCATCACGATTGACCAAATTTCTAATTTCCTCAATAATTTCATATTTCCTTTTAAGGTTATCTTCCTTTTCTGATTCCTGCTTTTTAGCGTAATCAGTCTTAACTTTTCGATATTCCTTTAATAAATTCTTGAGGTCTTCCTCATAAGGTTGGTTTTCTGGAACAAACTCAGCTTCATCTCCACCTTCTTCCAGATATTTTTTCTTTTCAGCTTCTACATTTGCACGATGCTTTTTGTAGAAGTTTATCTTTATTTTATCAACTTCATCTTTAATGTACTCATCATCTGATCCCTCTACCAATGCTCGAAGCGCATTGATGAGTTCAACTTCACTCATCGAAGAATAATCGATAGATTCCGTTACAACAACTTCCGGAGCAGCTTCTTCTTCCTTATCGACAGGTTCTTCAACCTCTTCCTCTGCTTTTTCTTCTTCAGCTTTCGCTTCAACAGGTTTTTCCTCTACTTCATCGATCACTTCTTCTTCAACGACATCTTCAACTTTTTCATCAACAACTTCAGCCTCAGGCTTTATTTCAACAGCAGCATCAGTCTTCACCTCTACAGTTTCATCGTTAACCTCATCTTCTTTAGATTCAGCAACAGACTCTTCAACTTCAGTTTCAACTTTAGGTGTTTTCACTTCTTCAACACCTTTATCCTTCTTTTCAATTGGCGTATCAGCTTCACCTGTTTTTGCAGGTGTTGCTTTTAACTCTTCCTCCGAGTTTTTTAGATCTTTAGGTTCCATAACAATAGTTTTAAAATTACCGAGTAATTATCAGAGATTTAGGACTAACTTAGCTTACGAAAATATAATATTCATAACGAATACTCAAAAAAATATGCATATTTTCTGAAAAACATGAACTTATAAACAAAAAAAGCCGCTTTCTCAAGCGACTTTCCTCCCCAAATCCCGTATTTATTTAACCTACCGTAATTTCTCTTTTTACAGCCACTGCCTCTTCTTTCTTTGGAAGATTTACTTCCAAAATACCATTCTTAAAAGAAGCACCAATTTTCAGTTGATCTATTTTCTGAGATATTTTGAATGATTTCTCAAAGTTTTGTGGCATAAACTCAACTCTCGAGTACTCATACTCCTGCTCCGCTTTCTTCACTTCACCTTTAATTACCAAAAGATCATTCTCTACAGAAATCGATACTTGCTCTTTATCAAATCCAGGAATAGAAAGCTCTAACCGGAAAGCATCTTTCGTTTCAAAAACATTTGCAGATGGATTGAAAGACAATTCATTCTTAGCAAAACGATCGTAATTCACTCCCTGATTCAATACTTCATTTAATAATCTATCTACTCCATTGTGAGCATAAAACGGATTTACTTTTACTAGTTTCATAATTTATTCCTCCTTAAATTGTTTAATAATTAATTTCTGAACTGCTTAATTTCAAAGCTTATTCCAAATACAGAAAGTCGACATTTTTTCAATTTCGAAGCAATAAATCATGCCATTATGTCTCACTTAAAGGATTTTTTGCGCCACAAAGGCATCTTATCTAATTTAGTGGATGTGTTTTTGGCCCTGAAAATTGTTCGATGATCTGATAAATGTTGCTACTTTTGCAAGAAAAAAATGCGAATCGATATACTTACAGTTGTACCAGAAATTCTGGAAAGCCCATTTAGCCACTCCATCATCAAACGTGGAAAAGACAAAAAACTGGTTGAAATACACATCCACAATATTCGTGACTTCTCAACCGACAAACACAAACGAACAGATGACTATGCTTTCAGCGGAGGTGCTGGAATGGTTATGACAATTCAACCAATCGAGGATGCCATTAATTTTTTGAAAGCACAACGCGATTATGATGAAATAATTTACACTAGTCCGGATGGAGAAAAATTCGCACAAAGAACAGCGAATCAACTATCTCTCAAGAAAAACATCATCATACTTTGCGGACACTACAAAGGTGTAGACCAACGAATTAGGGACCATTTCATTACACGAGAGATATCAATTGGGGATTTTGTTTTAACCGGAGGCGAACTGGCTGCGGCCGTTATGGTAGACAGCATTGTGCGGATTATTCCCGGAGTCCTTTCAGATGAAACATCTGCGTTGACTGATTCCTTTCAGGATAACTTATTAAGCCCTCCAGTTTACACAAGGCCTGCAAACTACAAAGGTTGGAAAGTTCCCGATATTTTGCTGAGCGGAAACGATAAGCAAATTAATGAATGGAAAGAAAAGCAAGCCTGGGAACGCACCAAACAGCTCCGCCCAGACTTATTAGAGAACAAAGATTAAGATCGCCTGCATATAATATTAAATTGGCAATTGGTGCATTTCTTAACGTCATCAGTTTGTTCGTAGCTTCCTGTGTCACTAAAAATCTCATTCAGTAGATTTTGAAGGCTTTCGGTAAAATCAACGGACACATCCTTATAGTTTATCGGAGTCTTATTGGAGGTTATAAAAGGTGAAAACTCATCATCAAAAAACTGATCAATCTTATAAATCGCCGGATTTATTTGCTTACCGGAATTTGTTCGCGAAAATATCTCACAATACACCAGGGTTTGCATAATTTCTTTGCGCCGATCTTTGTATTCCCGATCGAAAAGTTGATCTATTGACTTATAATCCAGCTTTAAATTGCGCCCAGTTTTATAATCAATAATCCGAACGCCATCTTCAGTTTCATCAATTCGATCAACAATTCCTCCTATTCGAATATGACGCTCCTCACCTTTTATAACAAGTTTAAAATCTGCTTCAAAGTCCCCTTCCAACGCAATAATTCTAAATGGTGTAATACCCATGTCATTTTTCAACATTTGCTCAAGGTAGGTCTTCAAATGTTCTGCAATTAAAATATTATTGCCGACAAGCTTAATATCGGCTAGTTCCTTGTCCTTATAATATTCATTTTTAAAGGCAACAAGTATGTACTCCTCAACTTTCTTCTTATTGAGAAGCAAAGCCTCCAAATGCTTCTTGTCAATAATCTCATTGTCAAAATCACTGTAAAGCTTTTCAGCAGCCAAGTGAAATAAATTTCCAAACAAACGAGGGTCGACATCTTCCAATAATTCATCTTTCTGCCTGATCCTGGCGATATGTTGAAAGTAAAACTTCAGCTTACAATCCAGATAGGTATTCAATGCACTTGGACTTAAGCGTTTCCCAGAATAATACTCAAGCAACTTATCAAGATGCTTCGTTGTTGCATTGATTTTTATAGGCAAAGGCTTAGATGCTTTGAAATCAAAATTAAGATGATAGCGTTCAGCCTTAAAAGAGGAATCATATTGTAATTGCAATAAATATCGGCTCATCTCCCCTGTATTTAGTCCATCCGTTGACGAATCATAAACTAACAATACTTCTTCTGCACGATGAATCAAGCGATAGAAATAATATGCATTCATAGCATCATGCTCCTCATAAGAAGGAAGTCCAAACGCCTTTCGAAGATGATATGGTATAAAGGAGTGTATGCTCGTAGTTTTTGGCAATTTACCTTCATTTACCGAAAACATTACCAACTTTTTAAAGTCCAGATTTCTGGTTTCCAAAATCCCCATCACCTGCAAGCCCGATAATGGTTCTCCTTCAAACGGAATGGAAATTCGCTGTAAATGCTGAATCAAAATACGTTGATAAAGAGCCAAAGACATACTATTCACTCCAGAATCACCAAGCGTATCGGACAAACGTTGCACCGACAAATATGCCTGGTACAAGTATTCTGCTTCTAAACTAACCGGATGTTCATCTTCGTTACAAAATTTAACAGCAAGCAATTGCATTAACGCAAGCAAAGACTCTGAAAAACTTCTCCAATTTGCATACTTCGTAAACAAAAGTTTCAATATCTGATTCTTCTGAAGATCGTCTGACCCAATGTATATTTTATTTTGGAGATGAATTTCTTTGACAAGCTCTTTACTATCTGCACCTAATATCAACTGATGATTAAGAATTGCCAAAGCAGGCCGATGATAAAACACAACTTTACCATCAAGCACCCGACAATTCTTCTGTCCCTCAATAAAAGCAGTAATCAAACTATACACAGGAGTATTCTGAAAAGGATATCCCATTGTAATATTGATATTATCAAATCGACTTCCTGCAGAAGAAACAACAGGCATCAACAGGCTTTCTTCGGCTAAAACCAAAGCAACATCATCAAAGTGATGTTCTTTTGAAACATTAGATAATAATTGATTTTGATTTAAAATTTGAGCTTGCGCCACCTGACCGGGCACTGAAATCATTTTTATTTTTCGATTCTGATTTTCACCACTGACTAGATCAAAATCAGCAGGAGGCGGAAATTGAACCAGGTTTTCTCGAATAAACAAACTTGCCTCATGATCCTGATCGTTTAAAAACCATGGATCATAATCCCAATAAAAACCAACTTCTGATATAGAATTTACACTTTTTAATATTCTCTTCTCACAAGCATTTAGAGCATTAAAACCAATAAAGGCATATGATTTCTTCTTTAGCTCGTCTGCTAATTTGGGCAGTTTATTCACTACATCACGATAAATCAACCCGTTGTAAACAGCGCCATCCTGTTCTAACTCCTCTTTAAATACCTGATAAATATGAGGAAGCTTGTTCCAAATCTCCATGAATTTTTCTCTATTCACAGAATCGGCTGCTTTTCCTAAATTTCCCCAAAATGACTCAATTGCCTTTTTCTGTTCGGGAGTTAAATAATCAAAACGACTTTCAATTTCCTTTAGGTCTGCAATGTTTTGAAATAAATCCGCCGCATCCAGCAGATAATTATCAATATCATTGAAGTCATTCAATAAAATCTCGCCCCAAAAATAAAATTCATCCAATTCTTCCAAATGACCAGTTTCTCGTTTGTAGATTTCGTGCAACCGCATAATTAAAGCAATCTGATCTGATAATTGCAGGCCCGATAAACGTTTAATAAAATCATTTATCGTAATTACTTCAGGCCCCAATACAGGCTGATCAAGCAACTCATTTAGATATGCATTAAAAAAAACACATGAACGACGATTTGGAAATATAATTGAAACCTTATATAAATCCTGATTATATTTTCGATATAAATGTCTGGCAACTTGTTTTAGGAATGGATCCATGAACAATAAAGTTTGTGGGATATTAAATTTATTGAAGTTTCTTTTCAGGAAACTAAATTAAATAATTTATTGATGTGTTTACCACATTCATTAGTTGCAAATAAATAGAAACACAACAAGCTCCTGACTGGTTGCTGATTATACACTAAGCAATTTCAATGTATTATTAAAATTTTATGAGATATAATTCTAACTTAAAACAAATTTGATTGTTGCTTATTATACAAAGTAGCTATTTGAAAAATTCGATAAATAAAATTAAAGACCCATTAAAGGATTATATAATGAAAACGATTAAAACATTTGCCCTCATTTTGTTTCTCCCGATCATGGCATTTGCGCAACCGAACTCCAATTCACTTGATGCGATCCCATATATAGAAGTTACAGGAGAAGGAGAACTGGAAATTGTTCCTGATGAAATTTTTCTACAACTGACTTTAAAAGAAAAATATGATGGAAATAAAAAAACCAGCATCGATGTTCTTGAAAGAAATTTAAAGCAACAACTACAGGAAAAAGGTATAGATTTAACAAAACTCACATTGGCAGATGCTGATGCTGCATACGTAAAAATCAAAAGAAAGAATAAAGATGTATTGGCATCAAAAGACTATCTGCTTGAAGTTAATAACACCACAGCACTTGCTTTAGTATGGGAAATTCTCGATGAAATTGAAGTGCAGAATGCCTATATAAAAAGGGTTGATCACAGCAATATGAAACAACTGGAGAAAGATGTTAAAATTAATGCCATATTACATGCAAAAGAAAAAGCCAATTACTTATTGTCTGCAGTCAATAAAAAAGTCGGAAAAGTTCTGTTAATTCAGGAGCGAGAAAATTACAACCAAATTCCTCTCACCCGGGTAAAACTTGAAATGGCAACCCTTGATGAAAGAAACGACTCTCCGCCGGTAAAAGAATCTGAAATCACCTTTCAAAAAATTAAGATGAATTACAAGGTATTTGCCAGATTTGCCATTGAATAACAATGCCATATTCATCATCCTCAACAACAAACACATCAATTCAATATCTCAAAATCAGCTGTAAAACAGGTAAATATTAATTGTAAAAGATATTATTCGTTTGCTTTTGATCTGCTAAAATTTAATATTTACATGCTTATAGATTTAGTTGATACAAAATACCACTCGTGAACGGTACTATGAAAGATGATCAATTGCATGATGTTTCTCAATTGCAAAAGGAGAACCAGCAATTAAGGGAAGAGCTAGAAAGTATGAGGGAGAAGTTTGCTATTCGTAGTCACCTTCTTGAAAATTCGCCAGTTTTAGCCTGGATGGTTGACACGGATTTTAAGTTCATTTATCTCAGCAATTCTTTTTTAAAAGGCTACGGTGCACTGGCCAATGTTGAACTAAAAATCGGTCAAAACATTTTAGAAGTCATTAAGCCTAAATACGTGGCCGACTGGGAAATTCGTTTAAAAAAAGCTATTGGAGGTGAACACATAACATTTGAAGAAATAATTTCAAATGACAACACTACGAAGCATTTCCAAATGACCATTTCACCAATCATCATTGAAGGAAAAATTAGCGGCGTTCAAGTATTCATTAATGAAATAACCAGGCTTGTAGAGGCTGAAAAGAAAGAAGATTCAAGTCTTAAAAAGCTTCAACAAATATTTAATCAACTGCAAGATCTCTACTACGAAGTAGAACTAGATGGTACAATTACTGAATTAAGTCCAGCCGTAAAAAATATATCCGGTTACACCCGTGAAGAATTAATTGGGAAAGATGTTAGTAATCTATATTCCAATGCAGAAGAAAGAGAACGTTTCCTGGATAAAATCAGGCAGGACGGCAAAGTTCAAAACTACGTAATCAATTTTAATGACAAGGATAAACGAAGCAGGCGAATGGCGCTGAGTGCAACCTTAATATTATCAGATAACAAAGAGCCTCAAAAGATTGTTGGTATGATGAGGGACGTGACAGAACTTGAAGTTATCAATAAAAGTCTTAGCTGGTTTCGTCGTGCAATAGAACATAGCCCCATATCAATTATTATCACAGACAGAAACGGGAAAATTGAGTATACAAATCCATTTTTCAGTAAAACAACGGGCTACAAATACAGTGAAGTGGTTGGGAAAAATCCATCCATTTTTAAGACAAGTTTGCACCCAAGAAGTTATTATAAAGAACTTTGGAAAACGATATCCAACGGTGAAATTTGGCAAGGCGAATTTCGGAATAAGCAAAAAGATGGAGGTTTCTTTTGGGAAAAAGCGACAATAGCTCCCGTAAAAAACAGCAACGGAGATATCTCCAATTACATTGCAATTAAAGAAAACTTTACCGAAAAGAAACAAGCAACTGCCGAAATCAAAAGACTTAAATCCTTTAATGATCGTATCATTAATACCATGCAGGAAGGTATTTTAGTAGAAGATGGAAATGGAACCGTCTTATTTACAAACCCTGCATTCACTACTATAACGGGTTATAACACAGATGAATTAATCGGCAAAGAATGGAATTTTCTGATTAAGCCATCTCATCAAAAACTAGTAGACGAAGCCAATCAACGAAAGAAAAAAAACAAGAGTGATTCTATTGAAATTGAATTGATTACCAAAGAAGGGGAGAGTGTACCTGTTATCTTTGGAGGGTCTCCTATTTTTGAGGAAAACAAATACTCCGGACTTGTCGCTGTATTCACGGATATCAGCAAACAGAAAGAAAATCAGAAAAACTTAAAAAAAGCACTCAAACAAGCGCAACTATCGGATAAACTTAAGTCTTCTTTTCTGGCAAACATGTCTCATGAAATTAGAACACCGATGAATGCGATACTTGGCTTTGCAGGAATTCTTCGAGAAGAAAGAGAACTCGATGAAGATCTGCGTGAAGAGTATTTTAGCATTATTGAAGACAAGGGGAATGATCTATTGCAAATCATCTCTGACGTCATTGACATTTCAAAGATTGAGTCAAAAATAATCGACATTAAAAATGAAGAAATACAGCTCAACCAATTTTTGAAAGAACTCTTCTCCAATTTCGAAAAAGAAGCATCCATAAACAACTCCAAGGTAAAGCTGACGCTCAATACTCCTTTAAAGATCAGAACCGTAAAAGCCTACGCCGACAAACATCGATTAACACAGGTAATTAATAATTTACTTAATAATGCCATGAAATTCACCGATGAAGGTGAAATTGAATTAGGATATGAAATCACCAACAAAGACTACTTGTTTCATGTCCGCGATACTGGAATCGGTATTTCGTCAAAGAATACAAAAATTATTTTTGAACGTTTCAGGCAAGCTGATGACAATTACACCCGAAGCTTTGGTGGAACAGGGCTAGGTTTAAATATCTGTAAAAAACTACTTAAATTAATGGGAGGGAAAATATGGGTTGAATCTGTAGTCGGTAAAGGGTCGACATTTTACTTTACCCTCCCCATCACTCATAAAGATATCACCTCAACATAAATTGAGGTGATATCTTTATTATTTGACAGGTGACAAACTGCTATGCATTTACTTTTCTTCTTTTTACAATCAAGTGAAGTGCAATAAATGCAAACACCAATATAACCGGCAATACAGACATATTACGCAAAGTTATTTGTGCACCCGCTGTTTCTATTGATTTCCCCATAATTGGCAATACCATCGAAGTGGCTACGAATCCGGCTCCGCCAAGAATTGACATGCCCAGTGCTCCACTTTTGGGAATGTACTCAGAAGCAACACCAATCATTGTCGGCCAGAAATAACAAACCCCTACTGCAAATACTGCAGCAGACAATACAGTCATTAGCGGTCCACTGGCAATGCTCAACAACAATAACCCTGCAACAGAAAACGCTGCCGAACCAATTAACACTCCTGGTGGATTTAATCGATGTATTAAACCACCCGCAAAATAACGTCCCACTGCCATAATACCAGTCACAACCGCTAATATAACCATCGGATGAATTCCATTTTTAGCGAGCAATGCATTAATCCACTGGGTTGTACCAAGCTCAGTCGAAGCAGTTAAAAGCATGCAGAAAAATACAAATGGGAACAATAAACTAATCTTATTCACAGCTTTCCCTTCAACAACAATTAAGATTGCCACAGCCGCAACAATAACAAGCAACAGTGAATTATTCGATGTGATCGCTTCTGAAATAGCAGGAATAGTTGCCACTAAAATCATAAAAATAACGGCCAGCGTAATTGTATAAGGAGCTCCAATATTCCTCATCATTTCTTTATAGCTAACACCAGTAGATACTCGTTCAGTTTCTGGAATTTTCTGGCCAAAGAAAAGAAATCCATAAATAGCCAGCGGAATGAATAACATGCTAACCAATACTTGCCAAGGCAAATTTAGTTGGTCCATTATTAATGCCGCTAAAAGGCTACCAATTACAATTCCCCCAGGGAACCAAACATGGAACCGATTAAGCATCTTTGTTTTTCTATCTGGAAAAAGAGTAGCAACCAATGGATTACAAGCCGCTTCAACACTACCATTTCCCAATCCAATAAATACATTAGAAATAAATAATGATGTGTAATCTTTTGCAATTAACAACAGAATAATGCCAATAAAGTGCATGCAAAAAGCCATCCAAATAATTGTTTTAGTTTTTACAATGTCAATAAAATACCCCCCAGCAAACATCGCCACAGCAAAGCCCCAAAATGCTGGTCCGAAAGCTCTGCCAACCTGTTCTTTGGTGAGGCCATAATCATCAGTAAAAACTCCTTCAATTTTAGCTCGGATTGCAAAAGTGATTGCAGTTACCAGTAAAGCAAGGCAACTTGCAATAAAAAGTTTTTTTTGGTTTACATTCTCCATAATTCCGGTTTTAGTTAATTAGTATAGTTTGTGGTATTTAAATACATAATCGATTGCTTTAGGAGCTGCCTGTAATTGCTGTCCTGGTAAGTGTCCTTTGCATGGCCAGGCTGAAGATAAATAATGCTTGAATTCCCATATTTATTTTCCCATCCAATGTATTTTTTACTATCCCGATGATCCGTTTCAAGTAAGAGATGGACATTTGATAAAACCTCTGTATTTCCATAAACCTCATCATAAAGTTCGAATTCTGACAAGCTTTTTGTAACCGGATGTTTTTCATCAAGCAGTTTTATCGAAACATTTACATCATGCTTATAACTTGAGTATCCCGAATCAGGAATTCCTTTAAATAGCTGCTCTTCGTAATACTTTCCACCAACAACGTTCTTAAACTCTGGCCAATTCTGATAGGATACAATTGCATGATGTAAAAAAAGCATTGGCTTTCCTTTTTTTAGCAAATTAACAAATGCCTTCTTTTGCGTCTCAGTAATTGTTTGGTACATATCGTAAAACACCAAAACATCATACTGATCAGTCTCTCCTGCTTCAATCAACTGATTCGCAGCGGGCTGAACTGATTCATCCCAAGCAATTCCCAATGAATTAAACATCGCCTCAAAGGGTTGTCGATCAAACTCATGGCCACCAGTTACTACAAGCACATGGACATCCTGAGCAGTTATATTATTTGTAAACGCCAGAAAAAACATCAAAAATCCAGCAAGTACAACTGGCAACTTTGTGAATATACATAGTGAATTGTACCCAATTATTTTTAATTGAAAAAACACAGAAATAAATTTAGAAATAGGATTCATCATGACTTTTATAAAAAATAAGATATAAATAGATAATCAAACGCGAACCGAACAGAACATCCCAGAACACTTTGCAAGTGAGAGATTAACACTGAAATTGCTTGACAGAAGTTCATTAAGTTTGGTTTAGTTTTCTGTAAAAATAGAAAAAAATAGAAATATGCAATTCTTATTAGCTGATTATAAAGCCATTTGAAATGCTATTTTACAACACACCGATCTCATGAATCTTTTTCCTTTGAATAGGCAACTTTTTTCGCAAAATTGTGATCTTTATTGACAGTTACCTTAATAAAGTTGCACCATGCCCTTGTCAAAACAGACTATATGGAAATCTATCCGCTGGCTTTTTGCTGTCATTGCAATTGTATTGACTGCAATTATATTGTCGGTTTATTTCTGGGGTAATAGCTTTTCAAGGCAACAACTGGCTGATATATTGAAGAAAAAAACAAACGGTCAGTATACCGTATCATTTTCTGAGATATCTGTTAATCCAATAAAAAGAAACCTTTCGATTACAGATTTATCGATTCGTTCAACCAGCAAAGACACTACTGATCACAAGTTTGAATTTTCAACGAAAACTATCAATTTTGAATCCATAAGCTTACTTGATTATTTCAATAAAAATGAACTTCACATTAAAAGAATTAAAATCGAAGATCCATTTTTTCAAATAAGTAATAATCCAAATCAGAATATTAGTGATGAAAACATCGATGAATTAGTACAAGCCTTACGGCCTTTTATCAATCAATATTTCACTTCCATTTCAGTAAATGAAATTGTTTTACTCCATGCCGGATTATTAAGCAAAAAACCATCTCGCAATCTAATATCAACGAAAAGTGCTATCAACTTCAATATTGGAGTTATTGATTTTTATACTGATTCAACGATCCTTGCGACGCAAGACTATTTTAAAGCAAAGGATATTTTTCTGGGAATTGCAAACTATCAAAAACTTTTGAGCGACAGCATCCATTTGTTGCAAGTAGAAAAACTTAACTTCTCTATTAAAAACAAAGGCATCAACGCCGTGAATGTTAATTTACACCCTTCAGACTCTTCATCAAATGACAGAACATTATATTGGGTCGACTTTCCGGAACTCTATATAAAATCAAGAAACATTAACGAAATATTTCAGGAAGATACCATTCAAATAGATACGCTTGAGCTTAAGAGCGCGCAAATACGAGTCAGGCCGCCAACTAATGCACCAGGTGTGAATTTCAAGGAGATGAAAGAGTTTGATTTGTACCAATTAGTTAAAAATGAATTTACCCAGTTAAATATTGGATTGCTAAAACTCAATGCCGACAAGTTACAAATAGAACGAAAAAAGGATAAAACATCCAACAAACAAATTTTTGAAGAACTAGTCGTTGAGCTAAATCAGTTTCAACTAGACTCTCTTTCTTATTCCAATAGTGAAAAAATCCTGTATTCTGATCAAATTAATATTAATGTCGATCAATATTCCATTGAGTTAAATGATCATGTCCATAAATTTTCAGCCAATCAAATTATAGCTAATAGCAAAACTAATACGCTAAGTGCCGATCATTTAAAAATGTGGGCGAATGATTCCCAAAGTAAAATCACTAAGGTTTCCTTAAACTGCGACAGTATTCGCATGCACAATGTTGATATGACGAGATTGTATCATCACAGAGAAATGCCTTTGCAGGAAATAGCAGCCTATAAGCCGATCATAGATATTGACCGGGGTAAAAACAAAAGAAAAACGCGTTCAAACGAATCAAACAGCTTGCTGTACAATTTCATCAGTAACTATATTAAAGGAATATATTCCAACCTGATTACCATTGAGAATGGACAATTTAAAGTAGCGACACTCGAGAACAAACAAGACAGCTCTGTTATTGAAGCTAACTTCTCGTTTCGCTTAACAGACTTTTCATTGGATTCTATCAGCGCAAACAAAACGGACAAACTTTTTTTTGCCACCAATATTGAATTGGAGTTTGATGACTATCACATGAAGTTGCAAGATCAGCTGCACATATTAAACATGGATCGAATAGAAGTTTCCAGCATCCAAAAAAGAGCGAGCATTAAAAACCTACACTTGTTCCCCATCGCTAATGAAGATGGCCTGCAGCTTTTAAAAGAGCGCGACAGAACTGGATTATACGACATCCAAATTCCACTACTGCAACTTCGCAATACAAATATCCACCATGCTTTTTTCAATAAAAGACTAAATATCAACTACTTTTCAATTATAGAACCCAAAATACAATTTGAACTTAGAGCAAGAAATAAGAAAAACAGAGAAGAATTTGACTTAAATGATTTTTACAATTTGATAAAAACTTACATTCGTGACATTCAGATTGGACAACTGAAAATCCCGAATGGCCAGTTCCAGCTAGTCAATCATGATCGAAAAGGAAGAACTATTTCATTTGATAACAAATTCAATCTTGAATTGGAAGGATTCCGGTTTAATGACGATGAATTGGATAACAACAGGCTCCTTTTTTCGGATCAGTTTGAATTAACTTTAAAAGACCACCTGTTCAAGCTATCCGATAATGTGCACTACCTACAATTGAAAGAGATTGGATTTTCAACTAAAAGAAATGAAGTGCGGGTTAAAAATGCTATTCTTTATCCGGATATTACCAGTCGCACCTACGCCAAATCACCCCGTCACCTGCAAATCAACATCCCTGACTTTACTCTGGAAGGCGTTGATATTAAAAATGCCTATTTCAGCAAAGAACTGGTTGTTAAAAAACTAAATATCAATAGTCCTAACATAAAAATATATCAAACCGGAAATACAAAATCGAAATTATACCTTAAAGATTTCACCATTCCACTGCCGGAAGAAATAAAACTGCTGTCACTCGACGAACTTAATCTGAATAACGGACATCTATCCCTACTGAAAACGAACAACAAGCTGAATAGAGAAATTTCAAGTCTGGATATTGATCTTACCGGAACGCATGTTAGTTTAAAAAGTAATGGGAAAAATCAACCCGCTAAACTGACATCATCAACTATTAATAGTACGCTGCGAAATTTGACACTCATCCCGGACTTAGGAAATTACAATTTCAATATCGGACAGGTTAAATTTTCGCAAAACAAAAGTCAAATACAGGTGCAAGATTTCATGGTTTCTTTAAAAGATGGAATCCCGCAAAATGGTTTTACCGGAACAACTATAAAAAGGATGGATATTGAAGGATTGGAAATCAATGAAAATAACAGGAGGGATATCATTCATTCTAATAGTATTGTGGCAGAAGGGGCTGTTTTCAATTTCACGAAAAGAGAGCAAACAAAAAATTCGGCAAATCTATATGAGCTTAAACTCAATGATGACCTACTAACTTTAATGGATGAATTTTCCTCAAACTCGATTCATCTTAAAGACGCTGTTTTAAATATAAACGATGAAGCCCTAAACCGAAATATTAAAAACATCAATCTCGATTTAACCCAATTCAAAATAAATGCGCTCCCATCTGGAAAGTTACTGGGAGCGGAAAAGCTTGAATTATCACTCTCCAAACTTAATGGAACAGATAAAAACGATTGGTACGATTTATCATGCAACGAGTTTAAATACACCAGCTCTCCATCGACAATTTCATTTATGGGGATTAAAGTCAAGCCCAAATACTCCAAACATGAATTCCAACAAATAATTCCGTTTCAAACAGATCATTACAATGGGGAAATAGGA
Source organism: Sunxiuqinia sp. A32 (assembly GCF_052690465.1). NCBI lineage: Bacteria > Pseudomonadati > Bacteroidota > Bacteroidia > Marinilabiliales > Prolixibacteraceae > Sunxiuqinia > Sunxiuqinia sp. A32. The sequence goes on along the minus strand of NZ_JBQYLI010000016.1, from coordinate 105,075 downwards.
TTGATTCAATTCACCGATTTTGATCTACAACGATATCTGGATAAGAAAGAACTAGCAGGTAACCAAATTCGTTTTGAAAATGCCCGATTTGATATTTATCGTGACATGCGAAAACCGTTTAATGAAAAACAGCGCCCACCAATGCCACAGGATATCATTGGCGATTACAAACTTCCATTTTATTTTGATTCGGTAAAAATTGTTTCTTCCGCCATCAGCTATTCTGAGCAGCTCGATGAAATACCAGATCCGGGAACGATTCATTTTCAAAACTTAAATGCATGCTTATACCCTTTTACAAATATATCTAGTCGACTTAATCAAAATCCAATTGTTAACCTTCGTGCAAGCACCGAATTGTTTGGAAAAATAAAGCTTAATTCTGAAATCCAATTTGACCAACTTTCTCCTGAAAACTATTTTATTGTTAAAGGGCAATTATCCCCTTTCGACATGAGCGTTCTAAATCCAATGACTCGAAATGCTGCATTGATAACGATTCGATCGGGGCAGCTAAATCGATTTGAATTCGATTTTCACGCAAATAATACTCACTCCAATGGGAAACTGAAATTTGCCTATGACGATTTAAAAGTAAATATTCTATCGATAAAAGATGGCGATACTAAAGAATCAAAATTTGCTAGCTTTTTGGCCAATAGCTTAATGATTAAATCAAAAAATCCACGATCCAAAATACTTTTGCCTGATCAAATCTATTATGAACGTGATGAAAAACGTTCTATTTTAAATTATTGGTGGAAATCTGTTTTCAGCGGAGTAAAGAATACTTTCGGCATCAAAGAAGAAGATAAATAAACTACCTTACACCTCACCAATTCAAATCTCCTTCCTCTTTACATAATTTCATCATTTGCCTTATTTCCATTTGAAAATAAATTGCTTTCTTTAATATCTTAAATAAATCTAACACTTTGGATAACCGAAAACATTCAAATTATATCCTGAGAATATCTGTAATTTGGGTATTCCTGCTCTTATCAATAAATCTGCTTGCAAACCAGCAGCAAAAGAAAATTCTTGCTTTATATTCGTATGACCCCACTTTCCCAGTATATATAAACTCGGTAAATACTTTGTATGACGTTTTCCCATCTTTGGAATATGAAATTGATATTGAATTTTTAGATTCGAAAAGATATTTTGCTGGGGAACTAAATCAAACTGTTTTCGACAGGATCAAAATAAAAATAAAAAATCAACAACCTTACGATGCAGTTATCAGCGCGAATGACAATGCGCTCCTATTTTGCGTTAAACATCAGGATGAATTATTCCCCCAAACACCAATTGTCTTTTGGGGTGTCAATGATCAGGAAATAGGGTATGCACAGGATTCAAATCCAGAGATTACAGGAATTATTGAAAATATTTCAATAAAAAGAAACTTGAATTTTATCAAATCCCTGCATCCAAACAGCAAGAACATAACCGTTATTACCGATGAAACAAAGACCGGAATTGCTGATTACGTAACATTCTCAATAGCAAAAGCTGATTTTCCCGAGATTAATTTTACAAAAATATCCATTGGTGATTATACGCTAAATCAATTTAAAGAAGTAGTCAATGCCATTCGTCCGGAGGAAATAGTATTGGTATTATCTGCTTTGCGATCGAAAGATGGCTACCACACACCCAATGAAATAAATACAATTCTTAAGTCGAGCGCTAATAAGAAAATATACAATCATTCTTTTTACCAACCGGGAATGAACCTTGCCGGAGGTATACGTCAGAGCTTTTATAAGCAGGCATTTCCCGCATGTTTGATTACCAAACAGATTTTAAACGGAACGCCTATTAGCCAAATTAAAGTGTCACTTGGAGATCATTCGAATATTTTCGTGCTTGATTATGCTCGAATGCATAGCCTGGGAATTAATATTGAGAATGTACCTGATTTTGTAGAAATTCAAAATCGCCCCAGCACAAATATAAATTTGGAAAAAGATTTGATCTTGAAAATTGTCCTTCTTCTGGTTGCCTTTTTCCTTCTACTTGCATTTGGTCTGTTCCGGATAAATAAAAAGCACAAGCTGGAAAAATCGCTCAGAATAAATGCAGAGAACTATTCAAGCATTTTCAAAGATAACCATTCAGTTATGTTGATTATTGACCCGTCAACTGGAAAGGTTGAAGATGCGAATGAAGCCGCCTGTGAATTCTATGGCTATCGCTACGAAGAATTTAAGGATTTAAAAGTAACTGACATCAATAAGACTCCCAATTTTGATCTGGATGGTACCTTGAAGGCAATTGCCAAGAAGAATTTAAGAGTGCAGGTAAAACACCAATTAAAAAATGGCACCATCAAAGATGTCGAAGTGAGCGCTGGTCGTATTGAGCTTAATGATGGTATTAATCTCTTTGCAATTATTCATGACATATCAGATAGAATTAAAAATCATAAACAATTAGTTGAAGCCCGCAAAAAAGCAGAAGAAAGTGATTATTTGAAGTCGGCATTTTTGGCTAATATGAGCCACGAAATAAGAACCCCAATGAATATTATACTTGGGTTTACTTCGTTATTAGACGATCCTGAACTTACCGATGCAACCAAAAAGAAATACCTGAACTTAATTCAAGATAGCGGTGAACATTTGTTAAATCTGATTAATGATATTATTGATCTTTCCAAAATAGAAGCCAATCAACTAAACATACGAATTCAAGAATGCAAGTTGAATCGATTAATGGAAGAAGTATTTGATTTATTCAACAATCAACTTTCCATCGAATCAAATAAAGAAATTAAGCTCATATTGAGTAAAGGCATCGAGAATCCGGATTTTACAATTAAAACAGATACATACCGCCTGAAGCAAATTCTGCTTAACCTATTAGGAAATGCTTTAAAATTCACGGAGTCTGGGGAAATCTCTTTTGGCTATATTTTCCGTGACGACAGTGTATTGCAATTTTTCATTAAGGATACAGGAATTGGTATTCCTGACGATAAAAAAGAAAGCATATTCTCCGCTTTTGAACAGGTTGAAGACGCCACCACCCGCAATTTCGGGGGGACAGGTCTTGGCCTATCCATCACCAAATCACTGGTCGAAAAATTAGGTGGACACATTTGGGTAATGTCTGAACTTGGTAAAGGATCTCGTTTCTACTTTACCATTTCAACCACCACCAATTTGCTATACCTTGATTAGTTTTTGGTATTCGTTTTGCTCACTTTTTTAACTCGGAAAGGCTTTTTCTGCTGAGCTTCAAAATAAGTTCTCATTTGCATCTCAGCTATAATACCAATGGTAATAAACTGAATTCCTCCCATAACTAAAAGCATCCCTAAAATTAAGATTGGTTTTCCCCAAATGTCATGTCCCAAAACTTTGAGAATAAGCAAATAGGCATTAATCAAAAATCCAATCCCAAAAGTGACGATTCCCAAACTACCAAAAAAGTGCATTGGGCGTTGCATATATTTCCTGAAAAACAACATGAGCAACAAGTCACTAAAAACCCGGGTGGTTCTGCTCAAATTGTATTTAGATTTTCCGAACTCACGTGCACGATGGTTTACATCAATTTGCGTCATCCTGGTTGAACCTTCCAATGCTAGTAAAGCAGGAATAAAACGATGGAGTTCCCCATAAATATTTATATTTTTAACAGCCTCTTTTGTGAAAATCTTCAAGGTACATCCTAAATCCTTCATCTTGATTCCAGTAGATTCCCGAATGATGTAATTCGCAATTTTACTAGGGATTTTTCTCAAAAAAGCACCATCTTTTCGATTTGCTCGTACTCCAGCAACTAAATCCCAATCCCCTTCTTTAGCCATTTTCAGCATCATTGGAATATCAGCAGGATCATTTTGCAAATCACCATCAATCAAAACAACATACTCTCCTTCTGCTTGATCAATACCAGCTTGCAAAGCTGAACTTTGCCCGTAATTTCGCTTTAATTCCAATAACAAAAAACGTTCATCATTGATTTCCCTGATTTTCTGGCGAGTCGTATCAGAAGAGCCATCATCTACAAAAATGGCTTCAAAATCGATTCCTTCAAGGGCAGATTTGATTTGTTCACTTAATGGAGTAATATTCAACTCTTCATTATAGACGCAAATAACGAGGCTTAATTGTTTCATGTTTCAAATTTTAAGAAAGCTGAGATAAATTGTTTCCACCTTTCTTTTGTTTGCGATGCGAAATTAAGAAAAAGCAGTTAATTATCAGCACTAAAATATGCATCAATCTCGATGCATAGAATGTCATTTGTTCTTTTTAAAAGAAATTTGAAAAATTGGTTTTTGAAAAATCTGATTTTGATGAAGATCCAATTTACAATCAGCTATCCAAATAACCAGGAGTGTAGATATGATTCCTAAAACGGAACCAACAAAAACATCTAAAAAGAAATGTTGCAATAGGTATATTCGGGTAAATCCTATCACCAATGCCACGAAAAACATTAATCCGCCAACTATCCGATTTCCAACAAAATAAGCGATAAGACTCATTGCCGCGAAAATAGTCATTGTATGTCCGGAAGGAAAACTTGAATGATAATTCAGTTCTGCCTGATACAGAAACCGGTGGAAATCATCATATAAAAAGTAATTCAAAGGCCTAATGCGATCAGGAAAAAGAACTTTCTTAAACAGGTTCGTGAAAATGCCTACAAAAGCAAGATTTACCAAACCCATCAAAGCGTATCGAACTCGAATGAAGGAAAGCAAAACCATCACGACTACAATAAAACTGCCAAGACCGAGATCAGTTAAAATATTAACAAAGCCATCTAATTCTTCTTTTGAATATCGATTAAGCCAAAGGACAACATCACCATGTTTTAGAATGATAAGTAAAACTGCACCAACAAGAAAAAACAGGCTATACATGGCAAGGAATCCAAGCAATCCTTTATTTTTTAGAATACTTCTATGCTGATCATTTAATTCCATTTCCAACTGTACGAAATTTTAAAGGTTTTATATTCCCAATCCCTTAACCCGTTAATAAACTGAATCCGAAGATCATTATTATTCAATTTTCGAACAATATCCAAGGTATAAACAAATGGTTTATCCCGCTCATTTTTATAGCCCGAATAACCACTCAAAGAATTGGTAATTTTCCATTTTTGATGATCGAGTTCAATACCGGCAGCGTACATGAAAGCATCATTCTGCAAATTCATGTCATCATTCGTTTGCCACGAATAAAAACCTCCTGATAAAAACGGCAACCATCGAATTGGACTGTCTGCATTTCCATATCGTTTTGAAAAACTCAGATCAAAGAAATAGCCAGGACTATCAGCATAACGAGCAGCATCAAGCCTCCCTCCAGAAGCCGTTTTACCCACCATGCGAAACAAGGTACTTGGAAATCTTTTATCCTTGGATAACTGAATCAAGGTAGAAAAGTACAAGTCGCCGATTGCAAGTCCTTTCCCATCGTAATCTCGCGCCCTGCGTTCATTTCGAACCTCTGCAGACATTGCATAGTGCTCTAACATTACTCCATAAAGTTCAATTGCTATTTTACCATCAGCAAACGGATAATACAAATTCCCCGAAATATTTTGAGTAGGGTCTCCATCTCTAAAATGAAAATCAGCACCAAACTCAACATGCTTTTGATTATCTAGTATTCCTTTTTTAACTTCAGGTACGGGCAAAGCGTTGGGGCCTAAATACCCCGGACTGATAATAACAAAACTTCTCCAACTTGGCATTCCTGGTTCCCATCCATGCAATTCATTCCACCATCCCCAGTCTTCCTGTGCCAGAAGCGAGATAGAAAAACTAATTCCGAGAAATAAAAGGAAAAATCGTTTCATAGGCTCAAAGATATAAAGGCTATCGTTTTTCTTGCAATATTTCTATCGATACTTAAAAATTGTTAAGTAAGATCAACTACATAAATAAGCCGAGACAAAGTTTTGTCCCGGCTTATATAGTTTTACGTGAAAGAATTAGCATCTTTCAAGCTTATTCTCAGACTATATTTTTGGCTCCCAGCCTGGCTCATATTCTCTACCCCACAATTTCATGGCTTCCTCATCTTTAATGCGACCGTCTTTCGTATTTACACCGAATGATTTATTGGTACGATAAGAAATATTGGCATAATGAGTCAACATCTGACTAATTGCTCCCATTTCTATTGGAGAGTTTAGTTCAGCATCTGTACCTCTAATAACCTTAAACAGGTTAGCCACATGAATATCTGTCATGGCACCGCCACCGCCTAATGCAGTACCAGCCTCTTTGGCTTTAGCGACACTGTCACTTACCAATTTTCCTCCGCGATCAAATAACTGATAACCGTTGCGATCAACAAATACAGATCCTTCACTTCCATAAATGATCGTTCCACGGTCGGCACCATAGGTTTTATACCCATTACGGCTTTTACCATCCCACTTGATCACTTTATTTCCTGGAAAACGGAAAGTAGCATCCATGGTATCGTACATTGACCATCCATCATTCTTAAAATGACGTTTAGCGGCCTCAACATCTACCCATTCAGGATAATCAACCTGTAATGCCCAACGCGCTACATCCAATTCATGTGTTGCATTATTTCCAGTTTCAGCAGTTCCGTAGTCCCAACCATACCAATGCCAGTTATAATCCCATGTATCATGCTCATAAGCTTTCCTTGGAGCAGGTCCCTGAAACAACTCCCAGTTCAATCCTTCAGGAACCGGTGCTACTTTGGGAACAACTACTTCACCACGGGTATTACTATAAAATGCAACTGCTTTGTAAACTTCTCCAATAACCCCATTATGAATTTGGGAAATAATATCAATTGACTCAGCTGATGAACGCTGTTGATTTCCCATTTGGACATGCTTTCCATATTTTTTCTGCAAAGTCACTAGTACTTCTCCCTCTCTGGGATTATGGCTACATGGTTTTTCCAAATAAACATGCTTCCCAGCCTCCATCGCCATCCATGCTGCCGGAGCATGCCAGTGGTCAGGAGCTGCTACAAAAACCACATCTACATCACTATCATCCAATACTTTGCGAATATCAACCTCCAGTTTTGCTTTGCCCGATACCTTCCCTGCTAAATCTTTCGCAACCTTTTCCCGTTGCTTTTTCATTACATCACAGATATAGGCCAAATCCACATTATTATCTGTATTTTTCAATGAATTATAGTAGGCTCCAACTCGACGCCCACATCCCATAACAGCTACAGCAAGACGGTCATTAGCTCCAATAATACGCGAGTAGCTTTTCGCAGACATTCCCAATGCAGTTCCACCAATAGCCACACCTGCAGCACCTAAAGTGGTCTTTTTGATAAAATTTCTTCTGTTTGTCATTCTATTAAGTTTAGTTTGATTATTTAGTTAATGTATCTAAAACGCCATTCAAATATCCAATTGATTCAGCCATACCAGGAAAAGGATTATCAGCATTTATCTCATACTCCAAAGACGCAATTCCTTTATATTCAAGTTTTATAAGATCTGACAGGAATGTTTGAAAATCGATCACTCCACGACCGATCTCACAGTTTTGTCCATCAGCATCATCACTTGTAACATCTTTGATATGGATATCAAAAACACGATCAAAAAATTCCTTCAAATCATCACTTGGACTTCTATGAATACGTTTTGTGTGACCAATATCGATACAAAGCCCCATTCGTGGATCCATTTCTTGAATTAAAGTATACGCACTTTCAGCACTCGGATAGAGTTTATCACCAGGTCCATGATTATGAATTGCCATCTTTATATCATATTCCTTCACCTTGCTTTCCACATAAGGTAATAATTCATGATTTGGCACCCCAATGATCATCTCCATCCCTGCTTTTTTAGCATATTCAAATGCCTGATCAACTTCGGCTTGTGTCTTCATATAAATCACGCCACCAGCATACAAATTAATGCCAGCGCCTTTACATTTTTGGAGAGTTTGGTTAATCACAGAATCCGGCGCATCCAATTTTAAATGGAAACTTTTAAATGCAATATTCTTTACTCCAAGTTGTTTCGTAAAAGAAATCGTTTCATCAACCGGAAATTTTCTTAATGAATAGGAAGCAATACCAAGTTGAAACTGAACTTCTTTCTTTTTACAGTTCGTGAACGAAAAAAGTACCACTACAACTAACAAAATTGTATTTAGTTTTAAGGGAAAACTCATTAGTCTAATTTTCTAATTTTGATGCTCCTAAAGTGAACTTCGTTACCATGGTCCTGCAATAATATATGACCAGACTGCCATGATCCAAAGTCTTCCCACACTGCATATTTACTTCGTGCAACCAATGCGTAAAAAGCCTGAGTTCCCCGCTCGTATTCAAGAACTTTCCGGTTATTCAGCCAGTGCTCCACATGTGCTCCAACAAAATCATTCGATTCTATATTATTTCCTCTCAACCATTCTTCATGTCGGGTACCTTCCACAATCAAACGCGCTTGATTCCATCTACCCGGTTTATTTACAATTTTGTTTTTATGAGCAGGAATCAAATCATACAATGACGCAACAGTCCGGTTACCAGCTGTTCCCATTTTCGCATCCGGGTGCAATTCATCATCCAGAATTTGGTACTCTAACCCGATTGCAGACATATCTGAGCCATACTTCTCCGTGATATAATATTTAATACCACTATTTGCTCCGTCTGTTATTTTAAAATCCAATTTCAATTCAAAAGTTGAGTACTCATCCATGGTAACAATATCCCCACCATTTCCTGATTCAGCACCGTCAGCAGGTTCAACAATCAATTCGCCATCAGAGACCTTCCATCCTTTTGAAGGAAATTCTTCTTTTCCAACACCTCTCCAACCTTCAGTCGTCTTTCCATCAAACAGCATTGTCCAACCTTGAGCTTTTTCCTGAGGTGAAAGGTAATTTGGAATAAGATTTACCACTGGAATATCGGTCCAAGAACTCTGCTCCAAATTCTCTGTTTTAATTCGAATGTTCCTCCATTTAATCTGGGATCCTGCCTCAGAAGAATCTCCAATACCATGAACCTGCAAGGCGATAAATCCTTCGGCAGTCATATCATCAATTAAATCGGCACAAGGGACACCATTCACCCAAGTGCGAAGCGAATTACCTATAGCTTCAATGCGGTAATGATTCCATTCTCCACGTTTAAAAGCTTTTCTTCCCTCAGGATTTTGTTCCAGTGGATACAACCAACCTCTGCGAGCTTCGTCATAAATACCGCCACTCCAAGCTCGCTCGGATGGATCAACCTCACATTGATAACCATGTACTCTACCATTTTGAAAGTCCTCTGAACTCAAACTACGAAACTGAATTCCAGAGTTCATCTCATTATCAACCAGCAACTCAACTTCGAATATAAAGTCACCATAAGTTTTTTCAGTTCTTAAAAAAGAATTTGGCGTATTAGCAACAGTCGTTCCAACAATTTCGCCATTAATTACTTCATATTTTGCTTTTCCATTTAGTTGCGTCCATCCGGTCAAATCTTTCCCGTTAAAAAGTTCCTCCCAATCAGACGATTTCTGACAGGAAACTAGAAGTACTGAAAAAGCAACAAGAATAATAAATGTAAGTGATTTCATTTCTGTTTAGATTTAATTGGTAAATTTTCACCTTATCTTCGGTAACGCAAACGAAATTATAAATTTAAGAAAAATCAGGTATATTTGTTGACCTTAAACTTGTTTTATAACCGTTATTTTTGACTTACACAAGAATAAATGAACCACGACAAAGACTTAATATACAACCAATTAGAAAACATCAAAAAATCCACTCATTTTAATAAGTCAAAAATTAGTTGTGATTTACTCGATTACCTGGTGCAAACGACGTTGGAAGGCAATAATCCAAAAGAATATACCATCGGGATCGAACTTTTTGGGAAAAAATATGCTGATGACTACAAACAAGATTCAAAAATACGGGTATACATTCATAATCTCAGAAAGAAACTGAACGACTATTATGAATCTGATGGAATAAAAGATTCACTGATTTTTGAAGTTGAAAAAGGAAAATATAATGTCAAGTTTCATTCAAGAAAGCAGCTTAAACCGAAATTAGGATTTAATTATAAAATTGCATTTTCTTTGCTTTGTCTAATCTGCATTTTCCTGGGCACGATAATTTATGTCGATAGAAAAACACCGGATACCCCCTGGCAAAAGTTACCAGTATGGCAAGACTTTGCAAACAGTGATAAAAAAACACTCCTTGTATTTGGTGATTATTTTGTTTTCAGTGGGATGTTGCCAACAGGAAGAATGGGCATATTCAGAGATTATACCATAAACTCAGAAGTGGAATATGAGCATTTACTCGACAAACAGCCAGATCTTGTACAAATTATTAGTAAGACACAACTGACCTACCTTTCCAAAATGTCTGTATTTTGTCAGAACGATATTCAACGTGTATTTAGTCAAATTGGGAAAAACATTGAAGTCAAACTTGCATCTGACATGCAACCTGAAGATTTAAAATCATACAATATCATTTACATTGGGAATTATAAAAACATGGGGATGTTTGAAAATGTTGTCAATGAATTAGAGTTCAATTTTGGAATTCGAAGTGGAGATAGACAATATATTAAAAGTAAAGATCCAAAAGCAACAGTATATTCAGCCAACAATACAGACCTGAAGCAAAATGACTATTCACTTGTAATTTCATTAGATGGCTATTCGGATAATTATTATCTATTCTTTCTCTCCACTCAGGATATTGGTAATATCTCGACTGTTGGACAGTTTACGAATCCAGATTACCTGAAACAATTTCAAGAAAGCCACCCCAAAGCAAGCAACAATTTCAAGGCTTTATTCAAAGTCGAAGGTATTGATAAAACAGATCTTGGGTCCGAGTTAATTCGGGTAGAAAAATAGAAAAACAAAAAGAGGCCTGCTTAATAAACAGACCCCTACAATTACACGTATATATTTAATTTATTTTTTAATTCAGATTCAAGTTGTAGGAAAATCCAAAGCTAATCCAGCGCCCGGGTTGAATCACATTCCCCAGATCAACGTATTGCTTATCAAACAAATTGGATGCATTCATATACAACTGGTAATTTTTTGCCTTCCAATAAAGTTTTGCATCTACTAACCAAAATGGTTCGTATTCAGCTTCATCCACGTAAACTTTATCCTCAAACCTGGAATAACTCCCATTTCGATCCTGATAACGCAATTTCCAATTTGCACCTAGCTTTTTCCAGATAGAGTGGTCAATTCCCAATACCAGTTTATGATTTAAATTGTCCATCACATAATTTGAAATATAGGCACTCTCTCCTTTGTCAAGCTTGGCATATGAATAATTCAAATTGAATTTCTTTAAGAAAAACGATTTGCTTACCAATTTTCTAAAATCAATTTCAGAAGTTATTTCAACACCATTAGTTATTATTTCAGTGAGGTTTTGAGGCGTCCATTCAAACTCCTCGCTTTCTTTAACCCAGTCGATGAGGTTTTTTCCTTTTCGATGATAATACCCTACATGCGATCTAATGAATTGATTCCGATATTTTATTCCACCTTCAATTGTGGTTGATTCTTCTGGCTTGAGATCTGGATTTCCCTTATTCGTAGGTCCATCATAATACAGATCAGTAAATGTTGGCATTCGTAAAGATTGATTTACAGAAGCAAATACTTTCCAATTTTCAGTAAAATCATACGCAATATCAAGCCCTGGATAAACATTCCATTCAAAATTCAAATCGGAAATCCAGTTAGCCATTGCTCCTGCAGAAACAGTCAAGTCACCAACATAAAATGTGTGCTCTGCGAAATAAGAGATACTTGTTCTCGAGTGCGACTTGGTGAATTGCTTTCCTTCTTCACCAGGCACATCTATCGGCTTGTCAAGCGATTCTCCCAGAACATTACTCCATATATTCTCTGAACGAAACTCTGCTCCAAATGCAGTTTTTCCTAAATCGCTGCTAAACCAACTATTTATACTGGCTCCCAGCACATCCGTCAAGTGATAGTTATGACCAGCGTACCAAGAAGCTGGATTGTCTCTGAAAAGTTCAAAACGATCTTGATGCCTACGCCAATAAACAGCTGGCATTAAATGCAATTTTGTATCCGATTCAAATTTTACGGATGAGAAAATGGTCTTGGTTGCTTCAAATTGGTTTGGGTATGCAGGTGTGTAAAAACTATTAGCGCCAAATTCCTTATTGGATACTCCTGCCTGAAAATCAAGTTTTCCTTCTTCAACTGAAAGATTCCCGTGATAGAAAAGATTATAATTATCAAAGTCAGTATTCTCTATATACCCATCTGACGATTTATAATCAAACGCAAAATAGTTGTTCAATTGTCCTTTCTGAACGTTCCCCGAAATATTAATATCCTGCAATTGGTATTCACCAAACAATACATCAGCAGTGAAACTATTCCCAGTTCCGGCGTCTGTTATGATATTAATAGCTCCTGAAAATGCGTTAGGCCCGTAAACTCTGGCTCCGGGACCTTCAAGAATTTCGATACGTTTGATGTTTTTTAAACTAACCGGTAAGTTAAGATTGTGGTGACCGGTTTGGGGATCGGAAAGATTAATTCCATTGAGTAAGATAAGTGTTTGGTCGAATGATCCGCCTCGAATGCTAACATCAGCCTGCACGCCGTTGGTGCCTCTTTGTCTGACATCTACGCTTAAAGCATATTCCAGCAGATCTTGTATACTACCGACCGGAGCCGACTCAATTTGTTCGCGGTTTATCACGGAAACAATCCGTGCCACCTGAGAATAACTCACAGGTGCCCGCTGGGCGCTGACCTCAATCTCATCAAGATCATACTCTACATTCACATTCAAACTATCTGTTTGAGCAATAACTTCATTAACCAGAACAGTTGAAAAATAAGTAAGTGCCAGCACACCTATTTTTACATGCATTTTCAATGCCTGAAATAACGAATAGTTTTTACCCCCCCAGTGCTTGAAAATAAACATTTCAGCCCTTTTGTGGTTTTTACTAAAATTTATCATTGATAGAATTACTAGTGTAATTGTGCGGCAAATCTACAAATAATCTTCAAACAGGAAAGTTGTATTGATTTTATTTAAAATACAAAATTTAAACAACAATTCATACACAATCTAAGTATAAATAAGTTGTTTGATAACACAATTAAAAAGGTAAACAAATTTATGTAAAACTCGTAAATTTCCTTAGTTGCTTTATTTTCAGCATATATCAATTTTATTTATGGAGATTAAATAAAATCGAATAATAAAAGACTTCGAATTCCTTTTTTAAACGCCTCGTGTTATTTATATTTGTTCTAAACAATATTTCAAAAAAACAATTTAAAACCGCTGCCATGACACAAATTCAATTTAATAACGCGCTACTCGGGCTACAAGATAAGTTATTGTATTATGCTTTGAGTTTAACATCGGATCAGGAAAAGGCTCAAGACCTACTCCAAGAAACTTTTTTGAAAGCATTAACCTATCGTGATAAATTTACACAAAACACGAATTTCAAAGCATGGATTTACACCATCATGAAAAACACGTTTATCAACAATTACCGGAGAAACGTGAAGGCTAAAAATACTTTTGATGGTTCAAACAATGATTTCCATCTAAAGTTCTCCAAAGACAAAATTTATCCGTCACCAGATTCTTTTTTCAGCTCAAAAGAAATTTTGAAAAGCATTAATGCGCTGGAGAATGAGTACAAAGTACCATTTAAAATGTTTCTGGATGGATATAAATATAAAGAGATTGCAGAAAAGCTCGACTTACCTTTAGGTACTGTAAAAAGTCGTATTTTCTTCACTCGCAAGAAATTAGAAAAATCTTTGAAAGAATACGCAAACTAGTTTAATAAATTAGATCTTATCGGGTAAATGGTCTGCAGATGCAGGCCATTTTTTTGCCTCGTAAAGAAATATTAATTTTGAAGAAAAAGATAAAAACCAGATGAAAAAAGTAGCAATACAATTAGCAGCAGGCTTTGAGGAAATAGAGGCAATTACAATTATTGATGTACTAAGGAGAGCTAAATTCGATGTGACAACAATTAGCATGACAGAGGATCTCAAGGTAGTCGGGTCGCATCAAATACCGGTAATTGCAGATAATATTTTCACAGAGGTTGATTATTCTGACATGGACATGCTAGTCTTACCAGGAGGAATGCCTGGTGCAAAGAACCTTGACGAACATGAAGGTTTAAAAGCTCAAATTATTGACTTCAACAAGGAAAAAAAACTTCTGGGTGCAATTTGTGCTGCGCCATTGGTGTTTGGCCATTTAAATCTTCTTGAAGGAAAAGATGCAGTTTGCTATCCGGGTTTTGAAAAAGAACTTACGGGTGCAAAGCTTAGTTTTCAGCCTACCATGGTATCTGAAAATATTATTACAGGCCGTGGAGTCGGAGCTGCACTAAAATTTGCTTTACAAATTGTAGAGATACTGGCAGATAAGGAAAAAGCTGATCAACTAGGGAAGGCAATGTTAGTTGAGAACTAAACTGATATTAAGAAGTTGGCAAATTGGACGATGGTATTGTAAACCAAAATTTACTTCCCTCCCCTAACTTACTTTCTACCCAAATGCTACCTCCATTCTTTTCAACAAATTCCTTACAAAGAATTAATCCCAAACCAGATCCATCTTCATTATTAGTACCCTTGCTCTTTATCTTGGAATCGATTTTAAATAGTTTCTTTAGATCATTGGGTTTAATTCCAATACCATTATCTTCAACACATATTAATAATTTTTCATTTTGAGATAATGCCACTGTTTTAACCCAACCATCTTCTCGGGTAAATTTTATGGCATTACTAATCAGGTTACGAAGAATCGTTTCAATCATCATCGGATCCGCAAATGCAATTAATCCCTGATCAATTTTCGAGACTAACTTAATATTCTTAGAATCAGCAGTTGGTTTTATCAGGCCACTGGTACTTTCATACAAATCAGCTAACACAAATTGCCTTGGCTCAAAATTTAACCGACCAGTCTGCGATCTCGACCAGTCTAATAAGTTTTGTAATAGTCTGAAAATACTATGGGTTGATCGATAAATGTCCGCTGCATATTTTTCCCGCTCATCGTCCTTGAAACGCTTATATTCCTTATGCATCAAATAAGAATACCCCATTACTGTATGAAACGGATTCTTCAAATCATGTGCTATAATTGAGAAAAATTTATTCTTGGAAGCATTTATCTTTTCAAGTTCCTTTCGTTGCTTTTCAATGTGTGAATTCTTTATACTTAACAGCTGATTTGTTTTGCGTTTGTCCAAATATCCGATTGATACAATAAAAGTAATTACCAACAGCAGAATAATCATGATTATTCCAAAGCCCCGAACTTGCTTATCTCGCGAGATTTGTAACTCATGAACCTGCTGCAACGCATTTAAGCGATCAATTTCTGCTTCCTTCTTTTCAATTTCATACTTCTTGCCAAGTTCAGCAACTTGATCCATTCTTTCTTCCTGCAAAAGACTGTCATTATACAAATTATATAATTTATAGGCGTTATAGGCATCTGTAATTCGTCCCATTTTTTCGTAGGTTAGCGCAATATCACTGTAAACCAACTGAGACAAATAATACCCAAACTTATGCGCATTCACCAAATAAAGACATTCCTGGAAAACGGAAAGTGCAGAATTATAATCTCCCAACTCCCTATAAACACTCCCTAACCCTTCCATTACAAAAGCTACGTTTCGTGTATCTTTCAAATCACGAAAAACATGAAGTGCCTCTTCATAATAGCTTAACGCTTGATTTAAGCTATCACCTGAATTCACATAAATATTAGCAATATTATTCAATGCTATCGCCTGTCTCTGCTGATTCCCGAGCTCTTTAAATAATTGAAGAGCCTTATTATAATACACTTTTGAAGAATCGTATTTTTCAAGGTTATAATAAGTAACTCCCAAACCGTTATAATTTACAGATAAACTCCCCTTATCTTCAATCGACATGTTTATCAAGGAGGCCATTCGGTAATTCTCAGCAGCCAAACTATAATCCTTTATCCTGGAATACACCATTGCAATATTGGAATATACATGTGCCTCTTCGTCCTTATTTCCAATCTTGTTAAAAGTCTTGAGTGCTTTATATAAATTCTCAATCGCAATATTGTACTCGCCCGTATAATAATAAACCAATCCTATGGAGTTATAACACTCGGCAATATTCGATGAATCATTATCAGCGACATAATAATTCATTGCTCTTTGATAAGATTCCAATGCGCCAGAATAATTATCAAAATAATAATACGTTTCACCAATCTGATAATAGGAAGACGCAATAATATCTTTATTGAAAAGCTCTGTAGATTCAGCTATTGCAGCAGATGAATATTGAACACATAAAAAGCTATCTGTCTTGGAGTAAAATTTGGCAAGCTCTAAAAGAATTTCAGCATGCTCTTGCCCAGTAGCTTCCAACAGTTTACTCTTTAGACTATCGGCTGAGTTTTGTGCATGTATAATATTTCCCAGAAAGAAAATACACGTTAAAAGAAATAGTTTTTTCATACCACCAGCTTGCACTTACAAAGATGTTGATTTTTTGTTAAAGAAACGAACAACAGCTTTGTTTTTAAACAAGGGAAAAAGATCCCCTCAGTCAAGTGGAATGAACACATAAAATATTGTACCTCTCCCTTCTTCTGATTCAAACCATAGTTTTCCATTCAAAATCTCTGTCATGCTAAAAGCTATTGCTAATCCCAAGCCAGCACCACCATATTCCCTTTTGAAACTCTCAGACAACTGTCTAAATGGTTGAAAAATAACTTTCTCGTATTTTGGATTGATACCAATACCGGAATCTTTTACATAGATAAACAATCGATGCTCATCAACCAACTCATAACCAAGCTCAACCTCTCCCTCGTGAGTAAATTTGATCGCATTTGACAACAAACTAGTAAGTATATGCTCCAACACTCCGTTGTCGGTATAAATCATTAATTCATTTTCAGGGTCAGGAGAAAAACTTAAAGTTACTTTATCTGAGTATCGATATTGTTTATTGAGGTTTTCAAGCACTTCCTCGCAAAGTTCATGCAAATCAAACATCGCTTTATTGATTGTGAATACCCCACTTTCAATTTTAGACATATCAATAATATTATTGATAATCTGCAAGAAATTCTCCGAACTCTCTTCAACAATCTCCATGTACTCTTTTCGGATCTCCATAGGCAGATCTTCTTCAAAAACCAAGAATTTTGTGAATCCAAGAATACTATTTAGCGGAGTTCTTATTTCATGCGATAGATTTGCCAAGAAAGCAGTTTTTAAACGTTCACTCTCCTCGGCATGCAACATGGCTTGTTTCAATTTATTTTCATACTCAACACTCTCTGTAACATCCTGATGAACACCAACCATGCGAATAGGTTCCTCTTGTGAATTTCTCTCAATTATGGTGCCGACTGATTTTAGCCAGTAATATTGATTTGCATCTTTATGTAAGAGTCTGAAAGTACATTCAAAACGAGGTGTTTCATTCATGAAATGAGCATTCATCTTTTGCTCATAGGTGTCAATATCATCCTCATGAATTAGATTCTTAAAAAAATCCAGATCATTATTAAATTCCTCCGAAGTATAACCAAAGTAGCTTACCCATTTACGATCAACAAGCAACTTCCCTGTACTAATTTGCCAATCCCAAATTCCTAAATTTGCACCATCCATGGCTAACTGCAGCCGTTCTTCACTTAATCGCAGATTTTTCTCAATTACTTTTCGTTTAGTAACATCCCGTCCAGCACCAACCAACCCGATAAAACTGCCATCTTCGCCAATAAACGGGGCTTTTGTCAACTCAATCTCCACAAATTTCCCCCGAATAAAACCGCTTATGACAACCTGAATAGGTTTATGAAACTGATAAACAAAATCGTCACTATGATCCGATAAATCACCTAATGTATACCATTCTTTATCGTCTGGCTTTTCATTTTTAATACGGTTATAAAAGTAAGCAGAGGTTTTCCCTATTGGCTCTTCAATGTCATTGGTCAGTAAAATAGATCTACAAAGCTCCTTATTAGCAAATGTATAACACCGATTAAGATCTTTCGACCAAATAAGATCTGGCACATTATCACACATTAACCTCATCATTTTATACAAGTACTTATACTTTTTTTGTGAGGTAGAATGAATTGTCTCCCAACCTTTGGGATTGGTATTCATTGGTTGATCTTTGCCAAATTCGTTACTCATAATAATCCCAACTATGCTAAGCAAGTTAGAGTAATTTTTGTTAAATACAAAGATTCAGAAAATAAAAAACCCCCGAATCATCGAGGGCTTTCATATTACTTATTCTTTTTAATCCATTCTCGTGCATTAACAAATGCCTCCATCCATGGGGCAATTTCTTCATTCTTTCGATCAGCCGGATAATAAGGCCAATGCCAAGGTTTAAAAGCTCTTTCAAGGTGAGGCATCATTGCAAGATGACGACCGTCTTTTGATGAAATAGCTGCTGTATTGAAATCTGAACCATTTGGATTGCCAGGGTAGAAATCGTATGAATACTTCACTGGAATGGTATAATTTTCCTCATCATATGGCATACTAAATTTTCCTTCACCATGAGCCACCCAAACACCTAATTTCATTCCTTCCATCGACTCAAGCAAGACAGAATTGTTTTTGGCAATCTCAACATTTACAAAGGCAGATTCAAATTTATGAGATTCGTTATGTAGCATTTTCGGCATTTTATCGTGTTCCGGATAAACCAATCCAAGCTCAACCATCAATTGGCAACCATTACAAATACCTAAACTAAGTGTATCTTTTCTTTTGTAGAAATTATCGAGTGCTGTTTTAGCCTTTTCGTTGTATTTAAATGCTCCAGCCCAACCTTTGGCAGATCCCAAAACATCGGAATTAGAGAACCCTCCTACAAAGACAATCATATTCACATCTTCCAATGTTTCACGTCCTGCAATCAGATCCGTCATATGAACATCCTTAACATCCATTCCAGCTAAGTAAAGCATGTAAGCCATCTCGCGATCGCCATTTACACCTTTTTCACGAATGATAGCTGCTTTAATTCCACTTGGCTCCCTACGATTTAGATCAATACCATAATCAGCCGCTTTTCCAGTGAAATTTTTAAAATCATATACTTGTTCGTTCTTTTTATAATTTTTGAAACGCTCCAAGGCAAGTTCTTCACCACTTTGCTTACGATCCATTAAATATGAAGATTTAAACCACAATTCACGTAATGAATCAACATCAAGATCCAGTGTTTGATCAAAGTTCTTCACTGCAAATTTTCGATCGGCGGAAGGTTGACCAATTTTCACATACTTCACGCCTGCTTCAGTAAGCTTTGCCTCCAGTTTTTCTGCATCTGCAGCTTGAATAACAATTGATGGATTTTCATTGAATAAAACTTTTACAACGTCTTTTTCATTCAAACCGGTCAAATCCAACTCAAGGCCAGTCTCATTGTCACTGAAGCACATTTCAAGCAAACTTGTAATCAAACCTCCGGAAGCGACATCATGCCCAGCCACAATCAACTCTTCTTCAATTAAATCCTGAACAGCGTTAAACGTTTTCAAGAAATAAGCAGGATCAGAAACTGTTGGTGCATCTTGCCCCAATTTATTAATGATTTGTCCAAAAGCACTACCACCTAAAACAAGCGGCGTTGAAGAAAAATCAATATAATAAAGAGGTTTTGATGGATCATTAACAGCTACTGGCTCAACTACCTTTTTCACATCAGTAACTTCACCAGAAGCAGAAATAATTACCGTCCCCGGAGAATAAACCACATCATCTTTATATTTCTGAGTCATCGACATGGAATCCTTACCGGTTGGTATATTGATTCCCAACGCACAGGCAAAATCACTAGCTGCTTTTACTGCTTTATAAATACGGGCATTTTCTCCAGGATTTTTAGCGGGCCACATCCAGTTTGCACTCAACGAAATGCTTTTCATCTTATCAGGCATTGGCGCCCAAATAATGTTGGTCAAGGATTCAGCAATAGCAAGGATTGATCCACTCTCAGGATTGACCATTCCTGCTACAGGAGCATGTCCTATAGAAGTTGCAAAACCACTTTTCCCTTGATAATCCAGAGTAATAACACCCACATTATTTAATGGAAGATGCAACTTACCTGCTCCCTGCTGTTTCGCAATGCGTCCGGTTACTGATCGGTCGACTTTATTTGTCAGCCAGTCTTTACATGCAACAGATTCCAGCTGGAGAACATCTTCCAGGTAATCTTCAATTTTATCTTGTTGATAAGCCAACTCTTCGAAATTGGCTACTTCTGTAGTATCAGTCAATACAGTTTTTGGCGGATTTCCAAACATATAAGCCAACTGCCAGTCGATTGATTTCTCACCTGTCTTCGAATTTTCAAAGGTAAACTGCATATCACCAGTTGTTTCACCGATCACATACATTGGCGAACGTTCACGATCAGCAATTTTCTTCAAAAGTTCGATATGCTTTTCTCTCATCACCAATCCCATTCGCTCCTGAGATTCATTACCAATGATCTCTTTTTGCGATAGTGTAGGATCACCAACAGGCAACTTACTTGTATCTATTTTTCCACCGGTTTCTTCTACTAATTCTGAAAGACAATTTAAATGACCACCAGCACCATGATCGTGAATTGAAACGATTGGATTGTCATCCGATTCCGCCAAGGCACGAATCGCATTATACGCTCGTTTTTGCATTTCAGGATTGGCACGCTGCACCGCATTTAACTCAATAGCATTTTCAAACTCCCCGGTTGCAACGGACGATACAGCACCTCCACCCATTCCAATGCGATAATTATCTCCACCTAGCAGAACTACTTTATCGCCAACTTCAGGTTTATCTTTCAAGCTATCCTTTTTAGCTCCAAAGCCAATACCTCCAGCCAACATGATCACTTTATCGAAACCATATTTTTTATAGTTCTCAAAATGCTCAAACGTCAAAACTGATCCGGTAATTAATGGCTGACCAAATTTGTTTCCAAAATCGCTGGCACCATTGGATGCTTTAATCAAAATTTCCTCTGGGGTTTGATACAACCACGGACGTTCTTCAGTTGCTTGTTCCCAGCTTCTTGCATCTTCGGTTCGTGGATATGAAGTCATATAAACTGCAGTACCTGCAATCGGCAAACTTCCTTTTCCACCAGCAATACGATCACGAATTTCTCCTCCCGTTCCGGTTGCAGCACCATTAAATGGCTCTACTGTAGTTGGGAAGTTATGTGTTTCAGCTTTCAGCGAAAGAACTGTTTCTATATCTTTTACCTCAAAATAATCCGGTTTATCCTGTGTTTTAGGAGCAAACTGCTCAACAACCGGCCCTTGTACAAACGAACAGTTATCTTTATATGCTGAAATAATTTTATTTGGATTTTCTTTCGAAGTCTTCTTAATCAATTGGAATAGTGACATCTCTTGCTCTACCCCATCAATAACAAATGCACCATTAAATATTTTATGACGACAATGCTCCGAATTCACTTGAGAAAAGCCAAACACTTCACCATCGGTTAACTTTCGCCCCATCTTATCAGAAACGGAATTCAAATACGTGATTTCATCATCACTCAAAGCCAATCCTTCCTGTTCATTATAAGAAGCAATATCCTCTATCTCAATAATTGGCTCAGGTTTTTTATTGATAGTGAAAATTTCCTGATTCAGATTTTGATACAATCTGCTTAACATTGGATCAAAGCCTGCCGACTCATCCGGAACTTCAACAAACTCTTCCATTCTTGAAATCCCTTCAATTCCCATATTTTGGGTGATTTCAACCGCATTGGTACTCCAAGGGGTGATCATTTCTTTTCGAGGTCCAACAAACCAACCTGTTAATACATCGTGGTTAATTGCTTCTGCGTCCCCAAATAACCAGCATAGTTTTTCCAAATCATTCGATGAAAAAGATATCGCTGTTTCAACAGCAATGATGGTTTCCCCGGGGGTCTTGAAAAATAAAATCATGTTGAATCGGTTTATGAGTAAATGATATGTTGTAAAACACGCCACAAAGATAAAAATTACTTTACAAGAATCATTCTAAAGACCTATAAAACCATTTTCGTGGAAACGAGATATTAACATTGGGAAGTAATTGTATTCCAATCAAATGTCACAAAAGCCTTCGTCATTCGTTCATAAAATCACAAGTTTGTATATTTGCAATTCTGATTTGAGAAGAAAGATATGAGTGAAATGCGCAAAAGATACAGTGAGCTGAGATCCGCTATAGATGAACTTTCCAACAAGCTTTTTAAAATGCATCATTCGCACGTTGAATGCAAAAAAGGATGCGACCTGTGTTGTATGGACTATCAAATTTTCCCGGTTGAGTTTGATTCAATTAAGGAGGCAATAAAAAATGAAGAAATACAAACAGGAACCAAAGAAAATGGATCTTGTATCTTTCTAAAAGATCACGAGTGTCAGATTTATGAACATCGTCCAATCATTTGCCGAACACATGGCTTGCCTCTACTTTTTATGAATGATGAACAATGGGAACTATCAGCTTGTGAGCTTAATTTTACAAACTTTGACGACGAGGAATTTACCGCTGAAAACACCTTCCCTCAGGATAAATTTAACAGCCTGCTTTTTGTTCTGAATAAAAACTATCTGAATGAAATAAAATCAGATCACGGGGAATTTGACTTGATTCCTATCCACAAATTAATAGATTGAAAATCATTTTTTGTCAATCATTACAAGCTCCATTGAATAACCGGTGCGCTCCCATCCACTCACTTTAAAAAGCGCAACAAAATCCTTTCCGATTAATTGATAGCGATCGTAAAAAGCAGATAACGAATCTTTCTTCGTAAAATATTCAACGGTCTGAATCACTCCAATATCATTGCCCGACATAAACATGGCAATTTCATTCCCAACAGAACCATGAATTTTTGTAACAACTGTATAGTCAACCGTTTGATCTTCGAGTATTGATTGAAACCGCTGTATTTGGCCTGTCAATGAATCCTTTCTAATTATATGATTATCACCGAATTCATAATTTGAGAAATATTCCGCAAACACATTTCTTAAAAACCTTAAAGTTTTAAATTGTCCTACATAAACAATATTTTCTGAAGTAATTTTTGATTTTTCCCATTCAGAATTAAGCGCCAAGTCAAACGAGATTCCATGATCAACAAAAAACATACTTAGTGCTTTCGTGCTGTAAGGCCCCATTTTGGTTATATAAGGATAACTATTTGGAATCATCGCAGAGGCTTGCTCTGGATGTTCATGGATATACTGTGAAAAATCTTGTTCAGAGTTGATGGAAAAGTCTCTAAAGACGCCAGTCCCACCGGTCGGAACATTGGAACCAATTGTAAAATGGTCGCCAATTATTAAGGTAGTTGGAAAATCATTACTGGAAAAACCATCCCAAAAATCAAATTTGCTTTCATTTTCAATAAGCACAGAAGCAATAATTCCTCCACCGACAATTAGTAGCAACAGGATAAAAAATACAATCCCAATAGAAAACTTCGATTTTCCGACAGTTCTATTTTTAAAAGAAACCCGATAATCCCCCTTTTCAATTTCAAAAATAACTTCATCTAAACGTCCTTCCTCTTCATAATAAGCAGAAAGCTTTTTCCTTAGATTATGAATATATACCCGAACCTTATTGTCATTTTTTACAGGATCATACTTTTTTCCAAAAATTTCGGTTCCAATTGTTGCCTCTTTCAGCTTCCGCCCCTCTATCGTTGCATAAAACAATAGCTTAAGTAGTACCTTGTTTGCATTAGATCGAGAGAACTGATCACTTTCAAGAATTTTTGATAATTGACTATTGAGTTTTTCAGTATCAGGTGCCATAATATTAATTGAAGCTCAAATATAATTAAAAAGTGCTTCCATTACATTGATCCACTGATTGATTCCACTTTCAACACATAGAACTTTTAACGGTTAAAAAAACGTGATTTCCTCTTGAAATCAATTCGATTGAGTTCACCTTACTGTATCTTAGTCTTCAAATCAATTCTGAAAAAATGAAACTGATCTCACTAAACATCTTACTCCTTTTGAGTATTTCTTTGCTTGCTCAAAAAACGGAAACAATTTACTTATCTGGCACTGATGCTGAAAATACTGTTGAATGGGAATTTTACTGTTCTGATGGAAGAAAATCGGGAGAGTGGACTACCATCGACGTCCCCTCATGCTGGGAGCAGGGAGGTTTTGGGGCCTACAACTACGGTCATGATCCATTCGAGAAGCGTATAAATGAAACTGGAACCTATCGATACAACTTTGAAGTTCCGCAAGACTGGGTAAATAAAGAAATCACCATTGTTTTTGATGGAGTGATGACCGATGCAGAAGTCAAAATAAATGGGAAAATTGCAGGACCTGTTCACCAAGGTGCGTTTTATCAATTTCGATACAACATAAGCAAACTTGTCAATTTTGGCAAAAAGAATGAATTGGAAGTTTTCGTAAAAAAACACTCCGATAATCTTTCGGTGAGCCAGGCTGAACGAAAAGCAGATTACTGGATTTTTGGTGGCATTTTTCGTCCTGTATATCTGGAGATCAAACCAACAACAAATATTCAACGGGTCGCCATCGATGCAAAAGCCGATGGCAGCTTTATATCCGATGCTTATATAAAGAACTCGAGTGATGCAACCGTTGTAAAAGTTGAAATTCAATCATTAAATGGAAAAACTGAAGCGAGGTTTACGCAACCAATAGCTGCTGATATAACCAGAATTCATGGAGAATTTAAAAATCCAAAACTTTGGAATCCAGAATTTCCGAATTTGTACTATGCAGTTTTCTCAATTCTTGACAAGGAGGGTAAAACCATTCATCAACATCGTGAGCGATTTGGTTTCAGGACCATTGAAGTGCGTGAAAGTGATGGGATTTACGTAAATGATGTTCGCATCAAAATGAAGGGTGTGAACCGACATACTTTCCACCCCAAGTATGCACGAACGTCATCAAAGGAATTAAGCATTACAGCCGTCAATCTAATGAAAGACATGAACATGAATGCCGTTCGCATGTCGCATTATCCACCAGACAAGCACTTTTTGGATGTATGTGACTCGTTGGGAATGTTTGTGTTGGATGAATTGACCGCGTGGCAAAGGCCTTCGTATGATGATGTGGTAGGACGAAAACTACTGGAAGAAATGATTGCCCACGATGTGAACCACCCTAGTATCATCATTTGGGATAATGGGAATGAAGGAGGTGAAAACAACAACCTGAATGATGACTTTGCAGAACTGGATATTCAAAAACGAATTGTCATTCACCCCTGGCAAACGTATGAAAAAACCAATACACTCCACTACATTGATTACAATTACCTTTCGCATGATGGATTTAGTCAACGGAAAATTTATTTTCCAACTGAATTCATTCATGGGTTGTACGATGGTGGTCATGGCGCCGGACTGGATGACTATTGGTTGAAAATGTGGAACGATCCACTTTGTGCCGGTGGTTTTCTCTGGGTTTTTGCTGATGAGGCGATTGAGCGTACCGATCTCAACAACAAGCTTGACTCGGATGGAAACCACGCCCCAGATGGTATAGTTGGTCCCTACAATGAAAAAGAAGGTAGCTTCTTTACAATTAAGGAAATCTGGTCGCCAATTTATTTTGAGAAGCGTTACATTACGCCCGAATTCAATGGTACTTTTAACATCGAAAACCGGTATTTGTATACCAATTTAAATCGATGCTCCATTAAAGCCGAGTGGATCAATTATTCTACACCAGCAGAAAATATCAGAGAAAAAACGGGCATAATTGAAATCATACATCTTAATCTTCATCCAGGACAAAAAGGGCAATTGAAAGTTACTCTTCCTGAAAACTGGCAAAAATTCGATGCTTTAAAAATAACAGCCACCGATAAGTATGGAAGGCTTTTAAACATGTGGAGCTGGGCAGTAAAAGATCCTTCGGTCCAAACCAAAGAATTGCTGGTTAATAAATCAAATGTAAAACCGACTTTGAAGGACACTGAAAACGAATTAAAAATTAAAGCCGGTAAAATTAAAATATCGCTGAACAAAAGTGACGGCACAATTGCCTCGATTCAAAAAAACAACCAACTGATTCCGCTTTCAAACGGTCCGGTGTTCGTTAGTAGAGAGAAAACTGTTAAAGAGTTAAACCATTCATTCAAAAACGACGAATTGATTGTGCAGGTGATTTATGACAATAGTGATCAACTAACCTGGACAATTGATGGAAATGGCCAGGTTGAATTGGATGTTGCTTATCAGCCCCAAAATAATTGTCAGTTTGCAGGTATCACCTTTAATTTCCCTGAAGAAAATGTGGCAGGTATGAAATGGATGGGTAACGGCCCCTACAGGGTTTATAAAAACCGACTTAAAGGAGTAAATTTTGGATTATGGGAAAAAGCATACAACAACACCATCACTGGAGAGTCTGGCTTCATTTACCCTGAATTTAAAGGGTATCATTCAAACATTTACTGGGCCGAAATACAAGGCAAAGATACTCCCGGCTTTAAAGTGTATGTACAGTCTAAGGACATCTTTTTGCGCATGCTTACACCTGAGGATCCGCAATCGCCTTCCAATACTAAAATTGAATACCCATCGGGTGATATTTCATTTTTACATGGGATAAATGCAATCGGTTCAAAATTCAAACGAGCATCCAATTTTGGTCCTCAATCTCAACCATATTTTTTCGACTCCGGAAAAATTCATGGAGGGAAATTACATATGAAATTGACTTTTGAGTTTTAACTTACAAAAGTAGGAATTACATAAGGGGTGTTTATCATTTACGATTGGGAAGCACCCTTTTTATTTTTCAGGAATTTTGTTTTCAACTGGATTGGATTTAACTTGTTACAATCAATAAACACAAAATCATGAAACAGGTAATATTTATTCTTCTGGCTGTGATCTTTCTTAACGTCTCCAGCCAGGCATCAAAAAATTCAACAATGAACGATAATAGCAACAAACTCGCTGTTCTTTGGACCAGTGGTGATCCCGATGTGGCAGAGAAAGTCTGCTTTATGTACACCAATAATGCAAAAAAACAAGGATGGTTTGACGAAGTCGTTCTAATTGTATGGGGCCCCTCGTCCAAACTACTAACGGAAAACAAAATGCTGCAAGAATACATTAAAACCATGCAGCAAAACGGAGTAAAAATTGAAGCTTGCTATTACTGTGCAGAGATGTATGGAGTGGTGGATAATCTGAAAGCCATGGATATTGATGTAAAAGGGATGGGAGTTCCTTTAACAAACTATCTCAAAGACGGTTGGCACACCCTCACATTTTAAAATGGGTTTAACCAAAAGTTAAATCCTTGGAAAGATATTTTTAGAAGTTAGGTGGTTTTACCGCCTTTTTCTATTTTTGGTGCGAAATTTTTTGAATCAATAATCACTATTCCTCAAAATAAAAAAAGATGAGAAAAAAAGTTGTTGCCGGTAACTGGAAATGTAACACCACTGTTCAGGAAGGTGTTGAACTAGCTAAAGCTGTTAACGAATTAGTTGCTAAAGAAGGCGCTGAAGACGTTGTTGTAGTTCTTGGAACTCCATTCACACATATTACAAGTGTTGTTAACGCAGTTGATACAAAACGTATTGGTGTATCCTCTCAAAACTGTGCTGCTGAAGCTAAAGGTGCATTTACCGGTGAAGTTTCTGCAACTATGGTAAAATCAACAGGTGCTGAATACGTAATCTTAGGTCACTCTGAAAGACGTGAGTACTATGGTGAAACCAGCGAAATCTTAAACAAAAAAGTAGCTTTGACTTTAGAAAACGGATTAACTCCTATCTACTGTTGTGGTGAAGCGTTGGAAATTCGCGAAGCTGGAACTCAAAACGATTTTGTAAAAACACAATTGGAAGAGACTGTTTTCAACCTTTCTGCTGAAGATTTCTCAAAAATTATCATTGCATACGAACCAATTTGGGCAATTGGAACTGGTGTAACTGCCAGCTCTGAACAAGCTCAGGAAATGTTGGCTTTCATCCGTGGATTGATTGCTGATAAATTCGGTGCTGAAGTAGCTGAAGAAACTTCTATTCTTTATGGTGGTAGCTGTAGTCCAAAAAATGCTAACGAATTGTTTGCTAACCCAGACATCGACGGTGGTTTAATTGGTGGAGCTTCATTGAAAGCTGAAGACTTCCTTGCAATCATCAACGCATACTAGTCAAGTAATAAGACTTTATATAGTAAAAGGCCATCTGTCGTTTGACAGATGGCTTTTTTTTGCCTGTCCCTGATACATGATGCTCTATAATATATCCATTAATCTTTTTATGTATTAAAAATGTTATAAATTAAAAAGGTCTTTATGAAGCTTAACAGGGAGGGATATATGAACGAGCTATTTGAGGATTTCAAGAAGATTGATGAGTTTCGAAACCATTTTAAAAATGACTTTTTCGAGACATTCAGCTATGTTATCCCAATACTGTATCATATTGAAATAACTGAATCAATTAAAGAGTTATTAAATATGATGGCAGATGAAGCCATTAGCTTTACCGAAGCTGTCATTGATAAAGACCGCAACTATCCGGAATACCGTAAGGACGAAGAGCTAAAACTAATGTCATCTTTAATTGCAAAACAAAAACTTGTTCCGGAGCTGGCTGAAGAAATGAAACAAGTAAAATATGAGCTTAATTCATTGATATTAAAATATTACCCCGACATTTATGAGCTTTCTGCTTTTGGCTATCGCCTACTCGATCGTAATGTCCAATTTTATACTCAACAGTTCGTTTCCGGTATCAACTACGAACTGAAGAAATAAGGGTGAATAATCCGAATTTTCCTCCCAAATAGAATATGAATATCCATTGTTGAAACAAGTTAGTTCTCTATTCTTTCTTTCCATTATAAATGTCTACTTCTTTATAATTCATATCTGATTCGAAACTGCAGCGAAAAAATCAGCCCTTATTTGTTCAAATCACAATCAACATAAGAGTTGCATATTCTTATTTTTCATAACTTGCTGAACATTGAAATTGAATAATAGCAAAAATATTTCTCAACATTTAGAATCTAAGTAACACTCCATACCATGTCAAATTTTCTTGCAACAGTTTTAGCCATTACAATTGGATTCAATATAAATTGTGAAGCACAAGAGCCAAGCATCCCCGCAGAGGTTAGAGAAAACATTAATTCCCGGGTTGACAATGGCATGAACACCGGAATAGTTGTTGGAATAATTACCAGCAATGGCGTGAACTTTTATAGTTACGGCGTCAAATCATTAAAGAGCAAAGTTACTGTGGACGAAAATACTATTTTTGAAATCGGCTCCATCTCAAAAACATTCACCGGAATTTTATTAGCAGATATGGCTGTAAAGGGTGAATTGAAATTAGATGATCCAATACAAACTCTCTTACCTGCCGGAATATCTGCACCAACAAGAAATGGTGAATCCATCAAGTTATTCAACTTAGCCAATCACACTTCGTCCCTGCCAAGGCTTCCCACCAATATGAATCCGGCAAATCCGGCAAATCCATACGCCGATTACTCAGAAAAGCAACTGTACGATTTTCTCAATAACTATGAACTTCCAAGGGATATCGGTTCCGAATACGAATACTCCAATTATGCAGTTGGGTTACTGGGACATCTGCTAGCCGCGAAACACCAACTGACCTACGAAGAATTGATGGTAAAAACGATTTGCACCCCACTTGGATTAACAAATACACGAATCTCTCTAACTCCATCGATGAAAAAGAATCTGGCTATGGGACATAGTGGTGGAATTGAAGTCGAGAACTGGGATATCCCAAGTTTGGCTGGTGCCGGGGCAATTCGTTCTACAGCTGCTGATATGCTCAAATATTTGGCTGCAAATATGGGAATAGAGAAAAGCAGTTTATTCCCCGCTATGCAATTGGCACATAAAAATTCAAGAGTAGAAGGCAATTTTCCAATTGTAGGCTTGGGATGGCATACAATGGTGTTTGATGACTCTGCTATTATTTGGCACAACGGAGGTACCGGGGGATATCGAACCTTTGCTGGCTTTGTCAAAGATGGTGACAAGGGGGTTGTGGTCCTATCGAATTCAAATACCAGCGTTGATGATATTGGAATCCACATCCTACATGAAGCGTCGCCTTTATCTCAGTAAAATCAATCAATCAATCAATCAATCAATCAATCAATCAATCAATCAATCAAATATAGCCTCACTAAAAATTAGCTGATGAAAAAAAAGAAAAAACGTTCCCCAATCGGTAAAATAATAATTGGTACCGCAGCCCTGATATTTATTCTTTACGGCTGTTTTCTCAGTGCTTTATGGGTTGCCGGAAATACCACTCAGGCACAAGTTCTTAACTTTCGCAGGGAAATGGGTGAACGAAACGAGACAATTCGTAACTCGTATACGTATTCGTACGATTATGAATTTACAGTTGAAGGAAAGAAGTATTCCGGAAACTCAAAAAAAGTGCAGGGTCCTGTTTTCCTGAAAAATCAAGGAAATAGTTTCATCACTGTCCACTACATGGAGTTTTGCCCATCCCTGAATTGTCCGGTTGACGATTTTAAACCTTGGTATAAAATCCTGATCTATTTCGGAGTTGGAGCAGTGCTTGGGTATTTTATGCTCAAGATGAAATAGAAATTCCAATCAATGCAACCTTCACTCCCCACAACCCAGTAATCTCATAATCATTTAGTTTACGACAATTTACTGATTAGATTATAACGAATACATTAAAACAAAAAATTAGACAAAACGTATAGTCACATTGAAATGCTGACAAGTGAGTTAAAATAGCGAATATGGGTTTGAAACTGTCATTTATTTCATGGAGGATTTGAATAATTTATCAAATGCTGTTTCTGAAATGAAAACCTATGCCACCAATAATTTCAAGTATAAATCACCCGGAATTCCAAAGAAGGTTGTAATCATACTTTTTCTGATTTCATTATCCCTTTCCAGCATTTCACAAACCAATCAAAAAAGTATTGTAGTTTTAGTTGATTCTCAAATATCCAACGGTATCGCCGAAGATCTAAACATTTTTAAGACTGACCTGGAATCAGAAAACTATCATGTTATCCTTAAAACAAATACTTTTCAATCTCCGGAGGAAATTAGAGAATATTTTCAATTTCTATACACATCAACATCTCCATCCTTAGTAGGAGCAATCTTAATGGGGAAAATCCCGCTCGCTCGACAACACTTTGTTGTTACCTATTTAAATCCCGATCTATCGCCTACAACTCACAATTGTTTGTCAACCCAGTTCTACTCTGATTTAAATGGTAATTTCTACAAAAATAATCCACAGTACCCTGAATCATATTCCAAGCATGATGGCGATACAATTTCCGAGATTTGGGTAAGTGTTCTCCCTTATTATAAAAGTATCCATAATACAATCACGCAAATCAATCAATATTTGAAGAAAAATCACGCGTATCGACATGGAAACATTGACATTCAAGATGGGTTCATAGAAGTGAATGAACATTACAACGCAGATAATGCAAATGAATATGAATACCTGTTTAGCTCAATGAGTTCAGGTCAATTCTCGTGGACCCCTTTTACAGAATGGGGTAATGTAGGTTTGTATTTTTACAACAGCATTGGAGAACCGGATGTAGCATTTGCATATGAGGAAGAACTAAAATCAAATAAATATACATTTGCAGCCCTTACGGCACATGGTTCATACTATACCAATGGGGAATTATCTATTCCGGAAATTCAAAATATGACCATTAAGCCAATTTTTGTTTGGCTTGGCGGCTGCAATACAGGAAATCTTGATTACGAAGAAAACATTGCAATAGAGATTACTTACAGCAGTTTAAGTAATGCCCTTGTTACCAAGGGAGGGACAAGCAATGTAGGGGGTTTAGGTAACAATGAAAATGGCTTTTTCGGTAAAAACATTGCAACTGCAATGCTTGAGGGAAAAAGTATTGGAGAAGCTTATCTCTACCACAACCATACGCCTCTTATTTATCCCTGGTCGATTGAATTTGAAATGCATTATGCAACACCTATCTTTTTCGGTGATCTGAGTTTGACACTGAACCAAATTGCATCGACTAGTGAAATCCTGCAGAAAAATGCATACTTAGATAACGTATGCGTACCTAATCCATTAACCAACTATACAACAATTTATTATAGTGTTCCTAAAAGTGAGTTAGTCGAATTTATTATTACAGATGAAACTGGAAGACGAATTCTTCACAAAGAAATCAATAGTCAGGCAGGCAGCCATTCTTTTCAAATAAATACCGGCAAATGGCAAAATGGCATTCACTTTTTGACAATGAGAATAGGTAGTACCTATTTAAAAACCATTAAACTGCTAAAAATAAAATAACTAAAAGCCACCGATACCTAAGCTACTTTTACAGATAACACATTGTCATACATTCTTGCTCTGTGGATTGGGGTGGTTTTGCTAATCATTCAAGACAACCGAATAATAATCTTCCTTTATGATGGTCGTTTCCGTCCTTTGAGAAATAAAATAAACCCAACTGCAGATAACAGAACAAATAACCACATCGCTATAACTCCAATGAAAAAAAAGAGAGCTTCTTCTGTTCCTAACGCGCGCGACCTCATATTGTGCATAATGATGCCAACGGTAGCAACAGGAAATAATATTCCGGCTGCTATCATTAATGTTTTCAATCTCTTCCAGTGCATTTCTGCTAATTCTGGATCCATTTCATTCCGGTAAACAGGCTTCTTTCTCAAAACAAGCACCCCCAAATATATCCAAAACGCCAGCGCAAAAATCATCCCAAATGGAAATGCCATCCACATCATTACCAGTACCCCAAACACAACCAAAATTCTATTTAGCACCTTCTTTTTCATGTTCTCCTGCATTTTCATTATAGATACTAAACCCATCTATTATTGATGTTCCACAAACTTTGCCGTCCCAGAATATATTCTCCTATTATTCCTGAATTCACCCAATAACAAACCCAATCTTAAAATTTCCGTAATTTCATATACGTCTACTATTTATTTAGAGTTTAGAATACCTGAACGAACGATGCGAACCATATTACTACTTTTATTAGGATTCCTCGGATCGGGAGCCATTGGTGGAGGTGGAGCTATAATTATTTCGCCAATAGGTGAGCTGCTTGGAATGCCGCTATCTACGTTAGCGGAGTCACCTTTCAATAGTTTTCTTATCCCGGGAATCATTCTATTTTTAGTACTCGGACTTGCTCCAACTTTACTGGTATTTGCCTTACTTAAGAAACCAACATCCAGGCTGGCCGAGCAAATCAATCTATTTAAAGACATGCACTGGTCATGGACATTCACCATTTATATTGCTTTGGCGCTAATTTGTTGGATACAAATTCAAATGGTCTTTCTTCAATCGGTTCATTGGCTGCATACCTTTTACATGTTTTATGCAGTCGCGCTTATTGTCGTTACTTTATTGCCGCAGGTAAGAAATATATATAAAAAGTAAAATTCATATTCTCCCACTTCCTTTTTTTACTTAATCCGTCAGTTAACGCTCTTTGCAATATGGAATAGACTCAATGTGTATCTATTTATTGCCCACATTAAAATTCGCCAACCAAACAATAAGTATTGGATTATTGTTTTAAGTCAAAATTGATAGTAATATGAGAAGTTTAGTATATTTTATGCATGCGTCACTTGATAGTTTCGTTGGTGGCACAAATGGTGAAATGAATTGGATAACTGTTGATGATGAAATATTTGATTTTGTTTCAACAATGACAGATCAAACCGACACGGCGCTATATGGACGAGTAACCTATCAAATGATGGAAGCATATTGGCCAACAGCCGCTGAAAAGCCTAATGCAAGCAAACACGACAAAGAACATTCAGTTTGGTATAAAAATGTGTCAAAGGTTGTTTTATCAAAAACTCTTAATGAAACCGGATTATTGAACACTACAGTCATAAGCGACAATCTCGTAGAGAATATCAATAAACTAAAACAACAACCAGGTAAAAACATATTAATTTTTGGTAGCCCAAGAGCTTCTTATTCTCTTTTAAATGCAGGGCTGGTCGACGAATTTTGGATTTTTGTAAATCCTGTTTTACTAGGGCAAGGTATTCCGTTATTTAAAAATGTTCCCGAACTAATAAACCTAAGACTGATAGGCACTAAAACATTTACTTCGGGTGTTGTTGCACTTCATTATAAGAAAAAATAGAAGGCCCACCGCCTACATTCCTAAACCGCTGCAACGGACTGATGAAAAGCAAAAAACCCTGCCACAACCAGCAAGGTTTTAAACCATCTAAAAATCATCATCTTGAAAACCTTAAATACTTTTACTGAATTGAAACCTGAACATCGGTTGGTTTAATCAGGGTATTAAATACCGGCGACTGTTTGGCAAAAGCCAATAACTGTTCCTTTTCATCTTCAGAAGCGCCTTCGATTTCGAATTTTACGCGGATCTGGCTAAATTCTTTCGGGATATCAGGGTTCATTCCCAAAAATCCCTGAAGGTCAACATCGCCTTCAATACTGGAAGATACTCCCGAAACGTCAATTCCTTTTCCTGCAGCCAGCAAAACCATTGCTGTAGTCATGCAAGCCAGCAAACCATGCAGTAATATCTCTCCGGGATTGGCACCTTTGTTTCCTCCGAATAAAACAGGTGGTTCATCGTTATCGAATACAAATGGTGTTTCTCGCGAAGTGTCTTCCTGGCACGCGCCATAAAATCCTTGCACAAAGCTTCGGTTGTGTCCGCCCGAAATCCAGGTGTTAGTGGCACGAAGTTCGAATTTTGCTATTTCAGGATTACCCTGAATTGCTGCTACTGTGTTCATAATTCCTTCAGTACTGAAGCCGTTAATTGTTTTTACTGTTGTTTCCATCTTTAAATTGTTTTAATAGTTAATAATCAAGTACAATGCAAAGATAGAGCAGGACAACAGGCAGGTGATAGACACTTCGGTTCACAAAATCTGCAAAAAAGCCCAAATGCAATTTTTATTGCATTTTGCGAGAAATTCCCGAAGAAAAAACAATGTAATCAGCCTTTTATCGTGCGGTATTGAAGCGGGGTGCAGTTGAGGTTTTGTTTAAATACACGAATAAAGCTTGACGGTTCTTCAAATCCGCATTCAAAAGAAATCTCGCTAATCGTTTTCTCGGAAGTTTTAATAAGATGTGCAGCAAAATCGAGTCTTTTCCGGGTGAGCCATTTCCCGGGCGATGTATTGTAAACCGAGTTGAAGGTTCTTTTAAACGAACTCAGGCTCATGTTGCAAAGTTGGGCAAACTCCTCTAATTTCAGGTTGTATGCAAAATTTTCTTCCATGATCTGCCTCAATTGCGTGCTTTGGTCTTTATTGAGCGAATTCAGGTATTTGGCAACTTCTTTATGCAAGGGACGCGTAAAAATATTAAGCAGCAATTCCTCGAATTTATGAACGAGCAAATTCTTGCCGGGAAGCACCTGCGCGCCCAAAAAGGTAGCCAGCGAATTAACATAGGCCTCGAGGTACTCGTCGAGCTGAATGCGAATTACCGAATCAGGATCGGTCGCATTTTCCGGAAGGTCACGTATAACACTCGAAAAGCGGCTGGTGAAGTTTTTGATGAACTCGTCGGGAATAAATACCATTAAAGCACAGTATTGCTCGTCGAAATACTGGTGTACCAGGTTGGCACCTTTTCGAACAAACAACGAGTCGCCCGTTTGTACCACATAATCGTTGTAAATGCTTCGCCACATTTTTTTGCCACTGGTAACAAAAACAAAATAATTGGTGTCCGACCAAATACCTGCCTTGGTTTCCTCGGCCATGCATTTATACTCTACAAACAACAGATCATCAATAACCAGCTTTTTATAAAAATTGGCATCCCTGATAAACGAATAAAGATCGAGCATTTTCTTTAATTTATTGTTTGCAGTTAAGTTAGGATAAAAAATTAACTCAAAAAAGTTGATATACTGATTTACAATAGGATAATTAACTTATCCCCTCGCATAGCCCAATAAATTAATCATTCGGATAGAATATATCCCAAGGCTTTATCATAAGGAAAATTTCACCAAAACCATATCAGACAAAAACATCTTAAATACTTGTAAATGACTTAAATATTCCGTAATTTGAATAGTTCTTATACTTCTCTACAAAATAAAAAAGCCATTAATTACTTGCCAAATAAGCAATCAATTTTGATTGTTACTACTTAAATTTTAAACGTTAATTTAAATTTTGGAGGATTAGTTTATGTCTATTGTAAAAGTAATTAGCTGTAGAGATGGTGGCTACGATTGTGATTTTGTTGGCAGGTCTGAATCAGAGGAAGACTTGTTAACGCAAGTTCTCGAACATTCAAGAAAAGTTCACAACATGACGGATGTTAACGATGAAATGCTTGACAAAATCAAATCACTCATCCACGAAGAAGTAGTTCAGTAAAAGAGTCCTGCTTCTGTCAAATTCATGAAAAAACAAGCGGAAAAATTCTTTGTAAATACCGACAAGTTGAAGTTAGATATCTGGCAACTTTTAAGGATAAGGATGAATCCACGAAAAACAGTTTCAACAAAACTCCAACAAACTAACCTGATTCTGGATGATATGCAATTAGAATTTAATTGGAGGAAGTAATTATGGTAGAAACATTTGTAAAACACAAAGTAGAAGACTTCGCAAAATGGAAGGCAGTCTATGACGAGTTTGCTCCCACGGCAAAAGCAAGAGGCGTTACTGCAGACCATGTTTATCGTGATCCGGATGCTCCGGATAATGTAATTGTTACACACGAGTTTAACACGTTGAAAGCAGCAAGAGACTTTTTTGGATCTGAAGATTTAAAATCAGCCATGACAAAAGCAGGGGTCAGCAGTGCTCCTGAGATCTGGTTTGGTGAGGAAATTAATTAAGGATTTTCGTTTAGTTAGTTCTGGAATTAGCAAACAAAAAAAGAATCCCATGTAATGAATGTTCATTTATATGGGATTCTTTTTTATTATTCCTCTACCAACTTCCAGTTTGCTTTTTTCATGCATCAATTACTCACCTCGCTCCTCGCACCACAATCTTTTCTATCTTTGCATAAAGATGAAAATTACACCATGAAATATACAAAAACTGCTTTTGCACTGAATCCGGATAACGAGACTAATCGGGAGATTCTAATCGCTTATTTATCAGCCTTGAACTTTGAAAGTTTTGATGACTCGGGCGATCAATTAACGGCCTTCTACCCAATTGGAAAAGTAAATTCAGAAGATATCCAGTCCGTTTTAAGTGAAATACCATTCTCGGTTGAATTTAATGAGGAAGAAATGCCCGATATTAACTGGAATGAAGAATGGGAAAAGAACTATTTTCAACCCTTAATGATTAATGACCAGGTATTGATTAGAGCTCCCTTTCATAAAGATTTTCCAAAAGCTGAATACGAAATCATCATTGAGCCAAACATGGCTTTTGGAACTGGAAATCACGAGACTACATCCATGATGATGCAGCATATACTGGAACTAGACCTACAAGACAAAACTGTTTTGGATATGGGATGCGGAACCGGGATTTTAGGAATTATGGCGTCCATGCTGGGAGCGAAAAGCATCACTGCCATCGACATTGATGAATGGTCTTATACTGGAACAAAAGAAAATGCAGCACTCAACCATATTTCCAATCTAACAGCTATACAAGGTGACGCCAGCTTACTCCATGAGCAGAAATTCGATATTGTTTTAGCGAATATTCATAAGAATGTCATTTTACAAGACATGGAAAAATATGTGTCCGTGTTAAATGATGATGGTTTATTGATAGTGAGTGGTTTTTACAAAGAGGATATGGAGGATATCATTGGGCATGCTTCGGAATTAATGCTTTCCAAAATTATCATTAAAGAGGCCAATAAATGGACTTCATGTGCCTTTAAGAAATAATTCATGGATAATCTGGTTGATCATTTCAAACAATACCTAGGAACTACTTTTTCAAAAGAAGTAGATTCCACTATCGTTGATCAAATAAAAAAATTGAACCGGAGCGAACGCGAGGAACTAAGGAGCAAATTATTTCATGAAGCCCGAATACTTGAAAATGAACACAATGGTGGACAGGCTATCTTTTGGCTGGAGTTTTGCCTTGCACAATTAGAAAAATACACCTTTCGATTTCACAAGGTGTATTTCAGCCCGGGAACTGATATTCGGGAAATTATTTCCAGCTTGATTGATGAAGCAAAAACCAGTATTAACCTGTGTATATTCACCATCACTGATTCGTCTTTGGCTGATCGAATATTGCGGGCACATAAAAGAGGAGTTAAAATCCAAATCATTTCCGATGACCGAAAAACGTTTGATAAAGGCTCTGATATTTACCCACTTCATTTGGCCGGAATTCCTATAAAGATTGACCATTCACAGTATCACATGCACCATAAGTTTGGCATTATCGATCAGCGAATTTGCTTTACGGGAAGCTTCAACTGGACCTATACAGCAACCAAACACAATCAGGAAAACTTGTTGGTTACTTCAAAATATGATTTAGTTATTCAATACGAAGAAGAGTTTGAAAAGCTTTGGAAACAGTTTTATAAATTGTAAAATCCATTCTTTTATATTCTTTAAATTCCCTGTTGACAAGAATAATATCTCCTTATGCCTTATCAGGCAGATTTTTTAACTACTGTCAAAACCCAATCAACTATTACGCACAAAAAATGCAGACCCAAAAGTCTGCATTCTTCAAATAGTATATTTTTATAATTGATCTACAAAAGGCTGGTTTGAATCCCATCCACAATTCCGTATTCCAGAGATTCATCTGCGGACATCCAGTAATCGCGATTAAAATCTTTCATGATTCGCTCTATCGACTGACCACAATTCTCTGCAAGAATTTCAGCACCAAGTTTCTTGGTTTTGATAATCTCTTCCATTTGAATTTCAATATCAGAAGCAGCACCGCGAGCACCACCGCTCGGCTGGTGTATCATCACCCGTGCATGTGGAAGAATAAACCTTCTACCCTTTTCACCGGCAGAAAGCAAGATCGATCCCATAGAAGCTGCCAAGCCGGTACAAACTGTTGCAACTGGGCTGCTTAAACTTTTCATCGCATCGTAAATAGCAAAACCGGAAGTAACAAATCCACCAGGACTGTTAATAATCAGCTGAATTTCCTTGCCAGGTTCTTCCAATTCTAAATAAAGCAAACGATCAATTACGTGTTTAGCTGACTTATCATCAACCTGCCCCCACAAAAATACTTTACGTTCTTTCAGTATTCTGGAATCTATTAAATTTTGAAGTTTTTCTGTCTTTTCCATGGTATGTTATTTCAAATATTATCGAATTAAATAGTTTCGGCAAGTTAGCAAATGCCGCTCAAAATTGATACATACCGCAATAGAAACTTCATAAAATACCCAATATTTATTTCCTTCATTTTGTATAAACCAAGAATTGTAAAATTCCAATTCTATCAACTGGCATACGACAACTGTTTGAAAACATAGCAATATTTATCATATTCAATTATCAGGAAATAATCATTTTGTATATTGCTACGGCAAAAGAATAAGGATAAGACGAATGAAAAAAAATAGACTTCTACTAAAAATAGCGTTGACCTTCAGCGCTATTTTTAGTTTTTCAAATATGCTTTGGAGTCAAAAAGCCCCAGATATAGAAATTTCAAAACATCGCTTTGAAATCATCTCCGGTATCGGAGATCAAGTAATCTTTGATGCCAGTTATGATTATGAAGTTCATCTTTTTCAATTGGAGTACTCCTATACCTTCGCCCAAAAGGAAAAATGGAATTGGGAAGCCGTTTTGCAACCACAATACAATCTTTCCCGTTTTACAAAAGTCGGTGAAGATTTCTCAGAATTGATTGATGCCAAAGAATTTGGCTTAAGTGGAGGCTTGTTGGCCCGGACGAGATTATTAAAAGACATTATAGGCTTTTACAGTGTGATTGGCGCAGGACCTCATTACATTTCTGACTCCCCAAGAAGACAAGCGAAAGGTTTTATCTTTTCGACCTTCCTGAATTTTGGCTTTACTTTAAAACTGATTAATAACGCCTATTTTGACCTAAGGCCAGGATTCAGGCATATTAGTAATGCCGGAACAAAAAAGCCAAACATGGGATTGAATACCTTTACGCTTAGTGCTGGTCTGATGATTGGTATATAGAACCTAACTTGTGGTTTTATTCAGATTTAAAACCAATTGCACCATCCCATTTTTAAAAGTTTTTGTTTCTTCAAGATGAAAGAAATGTTCTGTTGAATGTTTTTGAAAAAGAGGAATTCCATCTCCCAGTGTAATGGGTAAAATAGTCAGGATTATTTGATCAATCAGCTCATTCTGCAGTAGCAAAGTATTGATCTGACCACCTCCAACCAGCCAAATATCTTTCCCCTTCTGTCCTTTCAGATTTCTCACAAAATCAGATACATTTTTAGATACAAATCGAGTGTATTCATTCACTTCCCTGTCAATGGTGCGGCTGAAAACATAATTCATTCGATCTGCGTGTGGGTATGGAATATCAAAACCGGTTATCACCTTGTAAGTTTCATGTCCCATCAAAATCGTATCAATATTTTGGTAAAAATCACCAAAGCCGAAATCCTCTCCCGGAATCTGGAATTGTGGCAAATTTAACCAATCAATGTTCCCATCTGGTTTCGCGATACAATTATCAAGACTTGTTGCAATGTACAAAATTACTTTTCTCACTACAGAAACGTTATTATTTGAATCAGATAACCTTAGTCATCCGTCGTTGGGGTAAGCAAACCTAAGGCTGTTTCATCGACCCAGTCAATTAATGCTTTGGACTGCTCTTCCGAAAGTTTGGCTTTCTTATGCATGAATGT
Source organism: Sunxiuqinia sp. A32 (assembly GCF_052690465.1). Classification (NCBI taxonomy): domain Bacteria; kingdom Pseudomonadati; phylum Bacteroidota; class Bacteroidia; order Marinilabiliales; family Prolixibacteraceae; genus Sunxiuqinia; species Sunxiuqinia sp. A32. The sequence goes on along the minus strand of NZ_JBQYLI010000016.1, from coordinate 64,072 downwards.
GTATGATTTTAATGGCATTTGTTTACGTTCAACTTCCTCACTGATTTTTGTAAGAATCCCAACCTGATCAATACTCGACATTTCCCCCCACTTGGAAAAGTTGAGTTCTCCTTTTCCTTCTTTGATATGGCTATTTATCATCCACGAAACAGGGCTTATTTTATGATACCACAAATAGTTAGTTTGGTCAGAATGACAATCAAGACAAGCATTTTTTATAGTCAGCATAACCTCACTTGGTATCTTTTCTAGCGCAAACAAATGGTCAGGTCCCATATCGTCCAGATTCTTTTCTGGTTGAATGAACTGTGCACCCACAAAAATTAAGGCGAGAATAATAACGAATAATCGAATTTTTTTCTTCATATCGAATTTAATTGATCAGCAAAAAGGAGAACACCGTTTGGTAATTCCCACAACATTCACAGATACAAATCATTCTTTGATCAACGACGAGATTCCTTTTTCAACCCAATTCGTCAAAATCTTCATCTCTTTTTCTGTCAAAGCTTGCTCTGGTTTTCTTTCAATTAATTTTTTAGGAGGCATTGTACCTTCCTCTAGCACTTTTGTTATGTGATTGAATGCTCCAACTTTTTTGACTTTCGATAATCCGTCTAGTGTTTTAAAATCAAGCTCTTTTTTTGCATCCTCATTACGCGAATCAGTGTTATGGCAACCAAAGCACTTATTATCAATTACCGTTTTCACCTTAGCCGGCATTTTATAATCTGCGTTCGCAGGGACTTTTTTCTCTTCGGCTCGCACTACAATGAATGAGAACAGGAAGGCTAAAAACAACCCGGTAAAAACATTCAATTTCTTCATACCACTTATTTTAAAAGTTAAACAAATTAGTATTCATCACTAAAAACAATGAAAAAACTTCATTATCGTGATGCACTGAATGATAGACATCAAAAAATCAGATTAAGTTCAATTTTGCCAGATTATTTTTTTTACAAATAATTATGATTATTAAAATAATAACGAATTCGAATATCCGCCAATCTAGTAATCCAGAACTAAATTTTATCCTCAACAATTTTCAAAATAAGCTGCTCTTTGGTTTCAGCCTGATAAAGGATTTCACCTGCTTCGTGTTTAAGCTGTTTTGCCTTTTCATCGTCCTTCAAACTGCCCAAATTAATAAGTACATTTAGATAAGCACCATGAACTGCAGTCCTGGCACAAAGTGCACCAACCCCGGCGTCTGACACCGAATTGGGGTTGCCGAATTCAGCCATCGTCTGCATCACTTCCATTGAAGCGAATGCGGTTTTCATCACTTCCAATGGGGTGAGAATTGCACTTAACGTCGCATCCTGAATAGCCTTCCCACGGGCAGCTTTTTCTTCGTCTGTTGATTTAGGCAAACCAAAAGCTTCCATAATCCGATTGAATGCAGCAGTGTCTTCATCAACCGACTTCAACAGTTTTTCCTGGTAATTCTTTCCCTTTTCTGCCCAATCCGAAAATTCTTCCCAACGGCCATCCCAACCTCTTTTATGTGCTGAAAGGTTCGCTACCATACTTCCTAAAGCGGCTCCCAACGACCCCACATAAGCAGCAATTGAGCCTCCACCCGGAGCTGGAGATTCGGATGCTGTTTCATTTATAAAAGCTTCCAGGGATAAATCTTTCAACTTGGCAGAATCACTCTCCAATAAATACTCAATAATCCTTTCTTTTGGATTAAATGGGCCTAACTCATCCAATCCCATTGACTTAATGGCAATTTTGATAATCTCCTCATCAGATACTCCAGTCGATCGCCGTTGTTTTCTCAAAAAATACTTGCCAGCATCCAGCATTGCCTGCAACGGAATTAAACCAACCAGCTCAGAACCGGTTACTCGCAAGCCGCGCTTTTCTGCACTTTTACAAACCTCTTCAAACGCAATGTGAATAGGAGTTACAGTAATATCAGTCAGGTTCATCGAAATTTGAGCTACTCCATATTCTTCAATATACCAGCCAATTGCCCGAACCTTTTTCAATACTCCAGGAATTCGAACCGGTTCACCATATTCATTCGTGACAATTTTTCCAGTCACCGGATCACCTTCTCGCTGAACTCTTCCAGCTTCCCTTACATCAAAAGCAATCGCATTTGCCCGACGAGTAGAAGTTGTGTTTAGATTGACATTATATGCGATTAGAAAATTTCGGGCACTTACTGCTGTTGCGCCGGCTTTTGCATTAAATTCAACAGGCCCAAAATCGGGTTTCCAATTAGGGTCTTTTAATTTTTTGGGAAGTCCTTCATATTCGCCTGAGCGACAATTTGCCAGACTTTTTCGCTCTTCATTTTGTGCAGCAAACTCATAACAATAAATTGGAATCAACAGTTCTTCCCCAATCCGCTTGGCTAGTTGATGGGCATATTTTACGGTCTCTTCCATGCTAATATTCGCAACAGGTACCAACGGGCAAACATCAGTAGCACCAAAACGAGGATGTTCCCCTTGATGTTTGCTCATATCGATTACTTCTGACGCTTTTTTAACTCCACGAAAAGCAGCCTCCACAACATCTTCTGGTGCCCCCACAAAAGTAACTACTGTTCGGTTGGTTGCTTTTCCCGGATCTACATTTAGCAATTTCACGCCATCCACACTTTCTATGGCATCTGTAATCTGTTTTATTACATGTGGATTTCTTCCCTCACTAAAATTGGGTACACATTCAATGATCTGATTCATATCTGACTAGTTCTATAAAATTTGTCCGTTTAAGATGATTGTTTCAACCGGATTGCTTCCAAAATAATATGGAATAGCAGCATAACCGGAAAGTTCTTTGGTAATAAAAACATTGGCTTGTTTTCCTGGGCAGATACTACCACACACATGTTCCAAGCCCATGGCATAAGCGGAGTTAATGGTCACTGCATTGATTGCCTCTTCAGGTGTCATTTTGTATTTTAAGCATGCGAGAGACTGGATAAAATTCATATTTCCTGAAGGAGACGATCCAGGATTAAAATCAGAAGCCAAAGCTACTGGCAAACCAGCATCCATCATCTTTCTGACCGGTGAAAATGGCATGTCCAAAAAGAATGCCGCACCAGGCAAAATTGTCGGCATAGTTTCCGATCCCAATAACGACTGAATCTCTGCATCACCTACGTATTCCAAATGGTCAACAGACAAAGCACCCTGCTCAACGCCAACTTGAATTCCACCTGTCAGGCCAAGCTCATTGGCGTGAATTTTAGCTTGTAGGCCATATTTTGCACCTGCTTCCAATAACTGTTTTGTTTCGTCAACGGTAAAAAATCCCTGATCACAAAAAACATCCATGTAATCAGCCAGCTCCTCCGCTGCAACCACAGGAAGCATTTCATTTATAATAATATCAATATATTTCTGTCTGTTATCCTGATATCCTTTTGGAATTGCATGTGCTCCTAAAAAAGTAGCTTTTATCAATAAAGGGCTATTTTCTTTTAAATGGCGAATAACCCGAAGCATCTTTAATTCAGATTCAGTTGTCAATCCATATCCACTTTTAATCTCCACAGCACCAGTTCCCATCATACTGAGTTCGTGCAATCGCTGCACAGCAGTATAAAACAATTCATTTTCGGTTGCCTTTTCCAGCATCATGGCAGAGTTGAGAATACCTCCTCCGTTTTGTGCAATCTCCTCGTACGTCAGTCCTTTAATTCGATCAACAAATTCTTGTTCCCGACTACATGGATAAACCAAATGCGTATGAGAATCACAATAAGATGGCATGACCAACCTATCGGTACAGTCAATTTCCATTACAATATCTTCATTCCGAAAATTAGGTGGAAACTCGTTCATCAAACCAAATGAATCAATTTGATCCCCGTCAATAACCAGATATGCGTCTTTTAAAACCGGCAATTTTGCCATCTCCTTTCCATTAACCCATGATTTGGCTTTCTGCTCTACCTGAATCAACTCTTTAATGTTCTCAAGAATCAGTTTCATTACCGGCCTCCTTTCATTAAACTTAAACGATTATACAAGTTAATAAAAGAAGTCGTACAAATAAACTGTTAAAAATCATACGAGATTAAATAAATCGGCAACACCACCAATTGGTGATTCAAAAAAAAAGTTTGAATGATTGAAGTTTTTAGGAGTTATTCCTTTCGTATCCGCTTTACAAACTCTTGTTCGTCAATCCTAATTCTCAATAAATATATCCCGGATCTTAAATTTTGAAAATCAATACGCAGTTTTTGATCGCCAGGAAATAAAGCTTTAGGTTGCCACTTTTGAACTTGATTTCCTAAAATATCGATCAACTCAATTTTTGCATACGTATAATTTTCTTGATGAATTTCAATAAAAACGAAGTTATTAACGGGATTAGGATACACCTTTTCGACTCGACAAGTCTCTTCTTTCTCAGCAGTTGTCTGAGCTTTCGAAAAGCTAAAAGACAGTATAAAAATAATTGTAAATAAGATGTATTTTTTCATGGCATTCAATTTAAACACACCTTTATTGACAAGAATTATTCCAAAAAGCTGCAATTTCCATGTCAAAATAAAAGGTCAATTCGTCTTTTATACCCGAAACACCTGCATAAACCCTACCCTTTTCATCAAAAAATTCTGCATAAGATTGTTGAAATACGTCATCCCTACTTCATATTATGTAATATTGACATATGTCAAAATAGTAAATAACAGAAAAACCCACAAAGACATCAAATCTAATAAAAGCCTGTAATACTACCACTTAAACAATACAACTTTTCATAATACTTGTTAACAAATCTAACTATTTAGACCCCAATTAAATTAAATAATCGATTGTTTAATATGTTCCTGTTAGATAAATTTGGTCTCAATATCTTTAACTATTAAACTATGTATAAGCAATTAACTGTTCTGATTCTAGTGGTTACATCATTTATCAATGTAAATGCCCAGGAAGCCACACACTGGAGAGGTGTAAATTTGGATGCAAAATACGATGTTCCCAACTTGCTAACCCAATGGCCTGAATCAGGTCCCGAGGTTTTGTGGAGTTTTGAAGAGCTTGGAGAAGGACATGCATCGCCAGTATTTGCAAATGGCAAAATTTATTGCACCGGCATGGTTGACAACCAGGGAACTTTATTCATCTTCAATGAGAATGGTGATCTTGAGAAAAAATATATCTACGCTAAAGAATGGGAAGTTAATTACCCGGGAACTCGCTCAGCTCCAACTATTGTAGGAGATCTAGCGTATTTTTATACTGGACATGGTCAGGTTGTTTGCATGAGCCTTAACGATGGCAGCCAGCTTTGGTCAAAAAATCTGGGAGATTTTGAAGCAAAAAACTTGATGTTTGGAGTTAATGAATCGTTAGTTGTGGATGGTGAAAAAATCTACTTTACAGCAGGTGGACCAGAACAAAATATGGTCGCACTAAACCGATTTAATGGTGAGATAATTTGGTCAGCACAGGCAAAAGGTCAACCATCTGCATATTGTACTCCACTTCTGGTAAATTTACCAACACGAAAATTATTGGTTACACATACTGGTGATCAAATCGTTGGTATTGATGCTGATCAAGGTAAAATGCTATGGAGTTATCCACATCCTAACCAGTACAACATTCATCCCAATACACCACTCTATGAAGATCAAGCAGTCTTTTGTTTCAGCGGGTATGGCCAAGGAGGTGTTCGCCTTAATTTGAATGCTGATGGTTCGGCCATTGAAAAGGCATGGAGTACGGAATTGTTAGATAACCAAATGGGAGGAGCAATGATCGTGGATGGTTACTTATACGGCTCGGGACACAACAACCGGGGCTGGCACTGCCTTGATTGGAAAACCGGTGAGGAGAAATTTAAAAGTACGGAATTAGCTAATGGTGTCATTATAATGGCTGCAGATAAATTCATCATCTATTCTGACCGTGGAGAATTAGCCTTGGTTAATCCTAATCCTGAAAAACTCGACATTATATCAGAAACAAAAGTGAAATTCGGTTCTGCCCAGCATTGGTCGCATCCCATTATTGCAAATGGTGTTCTTTATTTACGACACGGAAACGCTTTAGTAGCCTATAAAATTTCTGCATAAAAACACCTGTTAATTGAAAATTACCTAAATCAACTTTTATATGAAAATAAAAATTCTGTTACTAATAATCCTCATTTTACCGTCGATGATGCAGGCTCAAATTGCTCAATTCAGAGGGCCTAATCGAGATGGTAAATTTCCGTCTACAAACTTACTAAAAGAATGGCCAGCTGAGGGACCTGAACTTTTAATTCAGGTAGACAGCTTAGGTAAAGGCTTTTCCTCAGTAATTGGTACTGAAAAATATATCTATGTAACCGGAATGATCGACACATTAGATTACATCACTTGTATTGATTACTCAGGTAATAAAAAATGGCAAGTGCCATATGGCGAGTCCTGGAAGAAATCATTCCCTGATACCAGAAGCACACCTACTATTGAAAACGACCGGATTTATATAATCAGTGGAATTGGCGAACTGGTTTGTCTCAATGCTGAGACTGGTGAGATTAACTGGAAACAGAATGTAGATAAAGATTACCACGCTGACTGGCATATTTGGGGAGTTTCAGAATCTCCTTTAATAGTAGACGACAAAGTGATTTGTACTCCTGCCGGAACCGAAACTTCAGTGGTAGCTTTCAACAAAATAACTGGTGAAGAAGTTTGGGAGTCTGAATGTATTGAAGGACAGCGTTCATATGCGTCACCCACATTGTATGAATATCAAGGAAATCAGTATATCTTAGCAGTTACAGCCAGCCATTTACTTGCACTGAATCCGGATGATGGAGAAATCAAAATGGTCTATAAATATTTTAACCCAGATGTGTGGAAATATCAACCCAAAGGGATGATCTGGACAAATGTCCCCGTGTATAAAGGCGACCAGATTTTTTTAACATTGGGTTATGACTATCCAGCTAAGATGGTTAAAGTAAACAGCGATGCTACGGGGTTTGAAGAAGTATATACCGACACTATTTTTGATAACCATCATCACGGTGTAATTGAATTAGATGGCTATATCTATGGTTCTAACTGGGAAAATAACCGTAAAGGAAGTTGGTTATGTAAGAACTGGGAGACTGGAGAAATCATGTACAACTCTGAATGGAATACTAAGGGTGCAATCATTTACGCTGATGGCATGCTTTATTGCTTCGAGGAAAAAAGCGGAAATGTTGGTTTGGTAAAACCAGATCCTAAAGGATTCGAGGTTGTTAGCTCGTTCCAAATGAAAGAAGGAAGCGGTCCATACTGGTCTCACCCGTATATTTATAATGGTAAACTTTTCCTACGTCATGGTGAAGTGATGCAGGTATACAATATCTCAGCAGAAAATTGAATAACAAACTCGTAAATATCGCAGTTGGGATCACAATTGGCATTGGAATCATTTCATTGATTTTTTGGCTGACAAAAGATCCTACTTCCAATTTTGATATCAGCAAGCCCGGTGCCGACAATCGGAAATCGGGAAGCCTGATTGAAGAAATCATCCGCATTGGTGAAAAATTTAAATTGTTTGACCATTCCGCACCCGAGATGAAGGGCACCTGGCCTCGTTTCAGAGGGGAAGATTTTGATAACATTAAGAAGGATGCCGTTCCATTAAAAGACTCGTGGGATGAAAATGAACCCGAAATTCTATGGTCTGTCGAATTGGGTGAAGGGCATGCCGGTCCAGCTATTTATAAAGGACAGGTTTTCTTACTCGATTACGATGAAGAAAAACGGGAAGATGCTCTTCGCTGCTTCTCGTTAGAAGATGGACAAGAAATTTGGCGGCGTTCATACGGAATCCATATTAAACGAAATCATGGCATGTCCCGAACAGTTCCTACTGTTACTGAAGATTATGTACTTAGTATTGGTCCTCGGGGGCAGGTTATGTGTGTTGAACGTGAAACCGGCGATTTACTTTGGGGATTGGATTTAATGAAAAAATATGAATCTGAACTACCGCAATGGTATACTGCTCAATGCCCATTAATTGATGGCAACAAAGCCATTCTTGCTCCCGGCGGAAAAGCCATCATGATTGCCGTTGATCTGCAAACCGGAGAAATACTTTGGGAAACTCCAAATACGATGTTGTGGAAGATGTCACATTCGTCCATCGTGCCCATGGAGCTGAATGGAAAAAAAATGTATGTGTACAGTGCAGATGGTGGTGTTTGTGGTATTTCTGCGGATGAAGAAACCGAAGGTCAGGTTTTGTTCCAAAGTAATGCATGGAATCACTCCGTGGTTGCTCCGTCTCCTGTCATTTTTAAGGATGGCAGAATCTTCCTGACAGCAGGCTATGGAGCAGGCGGAATGATGATCAAAGTGGTACCAAATGAGGAAAAGTTTGACGTACAGGTTTTAAATGAATACAAAGCGAACGGAGGTCTTGCCAGTGAACAGCAAACACCTGTGGTTTGGCAGGGGCATTTGTTTGGAATTCTACCTAAAGATGGTGGAGCAAACCGTAACCAGCTAATTTGCGTAAATCCCGATGACGTAACGACGCCTGTTTGGATATCCGGAAAAACCAACCGCTTTGGTTTAGGGCCGTATATGATTGCAGATGGTAAAATGTATATTCTCAGTGACGACGGAACATTAACCATGATTAAACCAGATACGAAACAATACATTCAACTGGCCCAAAAGAAAATTTGTGATGGGCATGATGCCTGGGCTCCGCTTGCCATCGCCGACGGACGTCTCTTAATGAGGGATTCAAAAACCATGTTTTGTCTTGACATCAGTAAATAAACATGAAGAACAAAACTATCATAAATACCCTCCTGATTGTAATGGCAATGGCCATTGCCTTTATCATTGTTCGTGACTTTGTGACCAATAAAAAAGGGAAGGACATCGAGAATCCATACGCATTTGATGTAAGTGAATATACGAAAGTCAATCCTTCTGAAATCTTATACAACGAGGTTAAAACCATCCAACTAACTGCTGAATATCCTACAGGAATTGACGTTTCTGAGAACGGAATTTTTGTTGCAGCCAAGGGACTGGTTTCCCAAATCAATGAAAATGGTGAAGAGTTATCATCATTTGAAATAGACTCAACAGCTACCTGTATTAAACTTTCACCAACTGGCGAAATCTATTTGGGATTAAAAAATAAGGTTGTGGCATACAATTCAGATGGAGAATTGCTTACAAGTTGGGAATCATTTGGTCCACGCTCAGTAATAACATCCATTATCCCGACAACTGACAAAATCTTTGTTGCAGATGCCGGAAACCGGGTAGTATATCAATGCTCAAAAGAAGGAGAAATCATTCTTCGAATTGGTGAAAAGGACGATGACAAAGCCGTTCCTGGTTATGTAATTCCCAGTCCTTACTTTGATATAGCATTGAACGAAGAAGGTTATTTATGGGCTGTAAATCCGGGAAGACATAGTTTAGAAAATTATACCGCTGAAGGTGCTTTGCGCTCAAGCTGGACACAATCGTCAGTAAAAACCGAAGGGTTCAGCGGTTGTTGCAATCCGGCACACATGACCATTATGGATGACAACACCTTCGTGACCAGCGAAAAAGGAATCGTTCGGGTAAAAATATACGACCAGCATGGTGAGTATCAGGGAGTAGTTGCTGCGCCAAATCAGTTTGATGAAGCCTCTCCCGCACCAGATGTTGCTGTTGATGATAACGGGAAAATATTCCTGTTGGACTTCAATCGAAATCAGGTACGCATTTTTGAAGCGAAAAAGAATGGATAGAAAAGAATTTATAAGAAAGAGCCTCCAATTGGGGATTGCAGCAGGAATGCTATCCGGAACTGCTATCTTGCTGAAAAGGAACCAGGTTGATGTAATCTGCAAACCTGATCAATTCTGCAAAAACTGCTCAAAATTTGAAGGGTGTGAGTTGGATAAAGCAAAATTAAGTCGGGAAAATGAGCGATAAGAAAAAAATATCAACCAATCGTCGGGAATTTATCCAAAAAGGCATGCAAGTTTCATTAGGGCTTGGCTTGGCCGGGATTGCCGGCTTTTCAGCTCTAAAAGTCAGTGCCGATGATTATGTGTGGCAAATAGATCCCTTTAAATGTGTTCAATGTGGACGTTGCGCCGACTATTGTGTAGTATCGCCATCGGCTGTAAAATGTGTTCACGCATATGATCTTTGTGGATATTGCGATTTGTGCGGTGGCTATCTGAAACCAGATGCCAATGAACGTTCCACTGCAGCAGAAAATCAGCTTTGTCCAACTGCTGCCATCAAACGAAAATTTGTAGAGGAACCCTATTTTGAATATGAAATCATTGAAGATTTATGCATCGGCTGTGCTAAATGTGTAGCCGGTTGCACTGCCTTTGGCAACGGGTCATTGCACCTTCAGGTCAGACATGACATCTGCGTAAATTGCAATGAATGCTCCATCGCCAGAGTTTGCCCGGCGGATGCCTTTCAACGTGTTCCCGCAAGTAATCCATATATGATAAAAGGCGATTTCACCGCCGGTAATGATCCTGCATAAACATGAATAAAGTTAAACATATACTATTTACAATAGCTTCATTTTTAATTAGCCTACCTGTTTGGGCACAGGCCAAGCAGCGCTTTCCAAAACCCGAGTTTGAGACTGGTTATTTGCAACCACCAACGTCCCAAACTGCACCAAGAGCATTGTTTCTCGAATACCTGGATGTAACCGTGCTCATTTTGGTTTTGGGATTGGTAACTTACTTTGCTCTAAAAAAACGCTCGAGAAGTGGCATTTTCTGGACTTCAATCTTTTCGTTGCTCTATTTTGGATTTTACCGGGAAGGTTGTATTTGTTCCATCGGTGCCATTCAAAATGTTGCCTTGGCTATTTTTGATCCCGCTTATACCTTACCATTAACAGCGTTGCTTTTTTTCCTAATTCCACTGGGAGTTGCATTGTTCTTTGGAAGAACCTTTTGTGCCGGAGTCTGCCCGCTGGGTGCTATTCAGGACCTAGTAGCTTTCAGACCTATTGAATTGCCCAAATGGTTACAAAAAGTATTGGGAATCATTCCATATATTTACCTGTCACTCGCCATCTTATACGCGGTCACCAAATCAGATTTCATCATTTGCAGATACGATCCGTTCGTGGGCATTTTCCGCTTTGATGCCGAATTTCAGATGCTGTTGTTAGGTGGATTATTCCTACTGGTTGGCGTGTTTGTTGCTCGCCCCTATTGTCGTTTCTTTTGCCCTTATGGAGTTCTTCTGGGCTGGATGTCAACCTTCTCTAAAAAACATTTGACCATCACCCCCAAGGAATGTATTCAGTGTAAACTTTGTGCCAACTCTTGTCCATTTGGCGCCATCGCCGAGCCTGTTAAAGAAACCGGCAATCGTCGAACAGATGTGAAACGTTTCATTGTTTATTTAATGTTTATCCCTTTATGGATGGGACTAGGTGGTTTAGCTGTGTCCATGTTGCATGTGCCGCTTTCAAAAATGAATCCAACAGTTTCATTGGCTGATGAATTAATCAAACATCCCGAATTGAAACAAAATCCGGATCACATTGATGCCCGCACGTTTATGCAATCGGGAAAAAGCATGGATCAATTAGTTGTAGAAGCTAAAGAAATTCAAAGCCAGTTCTACTGGGGAGGATGGATTATTGGAGCATTCTTAGGATTGGTTATCGGACTTACTTTGGTCAAATTGTCATCACACAGAAGCAGAGAAGATTATCAACCAGACAAAACCAACTGCCTGAGTTGTGGACGGTGTATGGATTATTGTCCAGTCAAAATAAATACCTAAAAAACTAATATCGAATATCAAGTATCGAACATATGAGTATTTCAGTAAAAGATAAAATAAACATTTCAAGAGCCATCGCATGGTTTTCTGCGCTATTCAGCCTGATGATTTGTGTACTACTAATTGCCAACTACCTACAATTCAAATCAGTTGACCCACTGGAAAGCAAAGCTCTAAATACCTTGGTAGAACGGTTAAAAGACAATCCACAGGATGAAGCTCTAAAAGAAGATATTCGTGCGCTTGATTTGTTGATTCGAAAAGCTTATTTCACTAGCCAGTGGCAAGTCAGGACAGGAGCTTATATGCTCATTTTTGGAGTGATTCTATTTACATTGGCTGTCCGTTACCGAAATTCGCTAAAATCAAAATTAGACGAACTGGAGGGCATTGAAAAGGATCCGTTTCTCGATAAACAGCTTGCAAGAAAGTGGGTTATTTATGCAGGAGGAGGTTTATTTACATTGGCACTTGTGGCCGGCTTCTTATCTTTTAATTCATTGGAAGAATACTCCCCAAAACAATTGGCACTAACTGATAGCAACGATAATGCTGGAAACAACCCTGAAGTCATCCAGATCACTACTAAAGCAGAACAAGAATCAAGTGAAATAAAAGAAGAAGCAATTGTTGAAGAACAAGCTCAAGGGGAAACTGAAACTCCAAAAGAAGTAGCAACTGATCAACAAGAAACTTCAGCTGTTCAGAAAGAAACTGAAAAGCCGACATCAAAACCAGCAGTAAGTGAAGGGGTAACTTTGGCTGAGCTCAAAAAGAATTATCCGTTTTTCCGCGGTCCACAAGGGAATGGAGTAGCCTGGAAAACCAATACTCCTGAAAATTGGGATGGTGCAACTGGCGAAAATGTATTGTGGAAAGTAAAAACCCCAAAGCACGGATACAATTCTCCCATCATCTGGGGTGATAAATTATTCATTAGCGGAGCAGATAAAACTGCCAGACAAGTATATTGCTACGATAGAAACACAGGAGCTCTTCTTTGGCAGGCAAATGCTGACAACATTCCAGGATCTCCGGCAAAAATGCCTAATGTAACTGAAGATACTGGATTGGCAGCTCCTACTATGGCAACTAATGGAAATGCAGTTTTTGCAATTTTCGGCACAGGCGATTTGATTTCATTCGACATGAATGGAAATAGGCTTTGGGCAAAAAACCTGGGAGTTCCGGATAACCATTATGGTCATTCATCTTCACTAGTAATTTATAAAGACAAATTAATTGTCCAATACGATACCAATAAAGGAGGTAAGGTCATGGCTTTCAACACGGCCTCAGGTGAACCTGCATGGGAAACCATCCGATCTGGAGTTCGCATTTCATGGGCATCACCGGTGTTAGTCGACACAGGAAATCAGGATCAACTAATTCTCAACGCAGAACCATTGGTGGCATCTTACGATCCTAATACCGGAGAAGAACTTTGGAAAGCTGAATGCATGATGGGTGAAGTTGGCCCGTCAGTTGGGTACACAGATGGCATTGCTTACGCAGCAAACGAATACGCGACTTTAGCAGCGATTGATGTGTCCAATGGAGAAATCCTATGGGAAGACAATGAATATTTACCTGAAGTTTCCAGTCCTTTGGCGGCTGATGGCTTGTTGGTTATTGCAACCAGCTATGGTGTTTTAGCTTGCTATGATCCCAAAGACGGAACCAAATACTGGGAGCAGGAATACAACGATGGCTTTTATGGTTCAGCAATTCTGGCCGATGGGAAAATATACATCATGGATATGAGTGGTAAAATGCACATCATCAAAATGGCGAAAGAATTCGAGTTAGTTGCGGAACCAGAATTAGGTGAAAAAGCAGCATCCACACCAGCATTTTCCGACGGACGGATTTATTTGAGGGGATTTGAAAATTTGTATTGTATTGGAAAATAAAAGGGAATGGCAGAAATCACAATAGATATAATCGGCAAAACAGACGAGATTATTGCTTCAAAAGGAACAACTAAAAAAGCGTTGATTCCTATTCTGCAGGCAATTCAGGATGAATTTAATTATCTGCCTGAAGAAGCATTGCGTCATTTGGCTGAAACAACAGAAATCACTCCAGCTGACATCACAGGTGTTGCTAGCTTCTATTCCCAATTTCGAATGCAGCCCGTTGGCGAGCACATGATCAAAATATGCATTGGAACGGCTTGTCACGTAAAAGGTGCAGTGCAGGTTTATGATGCATTTAAACGCCATTTTAAACTTTCGGGCAATGAAATTACTGATCCATCTGGCAAATATACACTTGACAAAGTTTCGTGTCTGGGTTGTTGCACCCTTGCTCCGGTTGTTCAAATTGATGATGTGACCTACGGCCACGTGACCACCGACATGGTGGAAACATTGATTCACGATTTTGAGAGTCAGGTGGGCAAAACAAGCAAAAAGAAACTATTCAAAGACAGTGGTGATTCAGAATTTCAAGGAGAAATTCGCATTGGACTTGGCTCTTGTTGTGTTGCCAGCGGCAGTGAAGATGTAAAAAAAGAGATTGAAGAATCGGTAGTTGGAAGTGGAATCAATGTCCAACTTAAACATGTTGGCTGTGTAGGAATGTGCCACCAGGTTCCGCTTGTTGAAGTGATTGACAAAGACAAAAAAAGCAAGCTTTACGCCAAAGTAAAGCCACAAGAAGTTCGTCAAATTATAGATACTCATTTTAAGTCACAAAGCCTGTTTAAGCGAGTGGCAAACAAAGCGTATAACTACCTTGAAAAAGTACAAACTGACGAGGTTTGGGAACCTGTGGAGCGATACTCAATTGATGTGCGTGATGAAATGGTTTCCAACTTTTTAGACCGGCAAATTCCGATTGCAACGGAACACCGCGGCTTCATTAATCCGCTGGATATTGAAGAATACAAACAGAATGGTGGTTTCGATGCGCTAAAAATCGCCTTGGAAATGAATCCTGATGAAGTCATTCGCACTGTAAAAGACAGTGGTTTGAGAGGGCGAGGTGGTGCCGGATTTTTAACCGGACTAAAATGGGAACTCGCCAAGAAAGAAATCGGCGAACGAAAATACCTGATTTGCAATGGTGATGAAGGCGACCCTGGCGCATTCATGGATCGCATGCTTTTAGAATCCTATCCTTATCGAGTGATCGAAGGAATGTTGATTGCAGCTAAAGCCGTGCAGGCTGATGAAGGCTATTTTTATATTCGCGCTGAATACCCACTGGCCGTTAGGCGAATCCGTCAAGCCCTCATTAATTGCCGAGAGCAAAACCTGCTTGGCAAGAACATATTGGGTTCCGATTTCAACTTTGATTTACAAATTTATGAAGGAGCTGGTGCTTTTGTTTGCGGTGAAGAAACAGCACTAATTGCCTCCATCGAGGGAAACCGAGGTTTTCCGAGAGTACGCCCGCCTTTCCCTGCACAAAAAGGATTGTGGGGTCAACCCACTCTCATCAACAATACGGAAACGTTTTCAATGGTCTCCTATATTTTCCGTAAAGGGAAAGACCACTTTAGCTCGATTGGTACTGATGGCTCTAAAGGCACCAAGGTATTTTCATTAGCGGGTAAAATTAACCGTGGTGGTTTAATTGAAGTCCCTATGGGAATTACGATTCGACAGATTGTTGAAGAAATTGGTGGTGGTGTTCAGGATGGCAAAAAATTCAAAGCGGTACAGGTTGGAGGCCCTTCAGGCGGCTGCATCCCTGCTTCATTATATGATACACCAATTGATTATCAATCGTTAATTGCAGTCGGTGCCATGATGGGCTCTGGTGGATTGGTTGTCCTCGACGAAACCGACTGCATGGTGGATATTGCCAAATACTTCCTTTCGTTTACGCAGCATGAATCGTGTGGTAAATGTACTTTTTGCCGAGTCGGAACCAAACGGATGTTGGACATCCTCACCAAAATAACCGAGGGAACAGGGACTAAGAAAGATTTGGAAGAACTAAAATATTTGGCAGAATGGACGCAAAAAGGAAGCCTATGTAATTTGGGCAAATCAGCACCAAATCCAATTATTACCACGCTGAAGTATTTCTACGAAGAATATGAAGCACATATTGAAGGCCGCTGCCCGGCAGGAAAATGCACCGGGCTAGTTCAATACTCCATTAATGATGAATGTATTGGCTGCACCAAATGCGCACAAAAATGCCCGGTGGACGCCATTAAATTCGAGCCACATAAAAAACACGAAATAAACACCGAGCTTTGTATTAAATGCGATGCATGCCGTCAGGTTTGCCCGGTGGATGCGGTGGAGGTGAAGTGAGTTACGAGGTACAAGTTGCGGGTTACAAGTTAAAATACTATGAAAAACTACACGGACTTAGACATATACAAATTGGCTCACGAACTGGCAATTAAAGTTCACAAAATGACTATGGGCTTACCGAAACACGAGCTTTACGAACAAGGCAGCCAGGTCAGAAGATCGACAAAAAGTATAAAAGATAATATTGTTGAGGGGTATGGAAGAAGACGATACAAAAATGATTTTATTCGTTTTTTTGTTTATGCTCATGCTTCTTGCGATGAAGCGTTCTCTCAACTTACAATGATAAATGAGTTGTATTTCTCGAATACGGAACTAAACGACCTAATAAGAAGAATACAATTCATTGGGAGCCAAAATCAATAAGTTTATTCAATACGTTGAAAAAAACAGGGAAACAACCCGTAACTCGAAACACAAAGATGATCAAACTCAAAATAAATAACACATCAGTTGAAGTTCCAAAAGGAAAGACAATTCTCGAAGCGGCTCAAACTATTGGAATCCACATTCCAACTATGTGCCATTTGGAAGGAACCGAGCATTTCACATCTTGTATGGTTTGTTTGGTAAAAGACGCCAAAACCGGAAGGCTGATCCCCTCATGTTCCGTTCCGGCGATGGATGGCATGGAATTGGTGACAGACGACGAACTGTGCCGCGAATCACGAAAAGCTTCTCTTGAATTGTTGCTGAGTGAGCATGTTGGCGATTGTGAAGCTCCCTGCCAATTGGTTTGCCCGGCCCATATGAACATTCCGCTGATGAATCGCCTAATTGCAGCAGGAAATTTTGAAAAAGCAATTGAAGTAGTCAAAAAGGACATTGCGCTACCCGCCATTCTTGGACGTATCTGCCCTGCCCCATGCGAAGCAGGATGTCGACGCAAACAGGTTGATAATCCGGTTTCCATTTGTCTGCTGAAAGGATTTGTCGCTGATGAAGACCTTACAAAAGAAAATCAACCTTTAAAAACACCGAAAACATCAGGAAAGAAAGTGGCAATCATTGGTGCTGGCCCCGCTGGATTGGCAGCAGCTTTTTATCTCAGTAAGAACGGACATCAAGTTCAAATCTTTGAGAAAAATGAAAAAGCCGGCGGTGACTTGTTAAAGATTGAAGAAGATGTTCTTCCAAGCCAGGTTTTAGAAAATGAAATTCAAGTCATTCTCCATTCTAATATAAAAATTGACTATCAGGTTGATATTGACAAAGACAAATTCAATCAACTTACAACAGAGTTTGATGCGGTAATTATTGCCACTGGAAACAATCCGGAATTGGCCAATAGGTGGGAATTAAAAACAACAACGAATGGAATTGTCATTAATAAAACCACTTATCAAACTTCTAAAGAAAACGTATTTGCCATTGGAAATGCATTGCGTTCATCAAAACTTGCTGTACGTTCGGTTGGGCAGGGAAAAGAGCTCGCACAAATTCTTGATAAATGGTTTCAATCAGGCGAACTAAATGAACTTCATCAGCGGTTCAACTCCAAATTTGGAAAATTACGTCAACTGGAATTCGCCGAATATTTAAAGGAATCTGACAAATCAGACCGACATCAACCAAAGAATGGAAAAGCAACAGGTTTTACAATAGAAGAAGCAATTGCGGAAGCCAACAGGTGCTTGCATTGTGACTGCCGGAATCCTGAGAGTTGCAAACTACGGGAACTCTCAGACGAATTTGGAGCTGTTCAAAAACGGTTTCAATACGACGAACGAATTTCTGTTCAAAAGAGCTTTTCACCACAAAACATTGTTTATGAGCCATCAAAGTGTATCAAATGTGGAATTTGTGTACGAATAACCCAACAATACCAGGAAACTTTTGGTTTTAGTTTTATTGGCAGGGGTTTTGATGTAAAAGTTGGAGTTCCTTTCAATGAAAGTGTAGAGAAAGGACTGGAAAAAACAGCTGCTTTGGTTGCTGAAAAATGCCCAACCGGAGCACTGTCAATGACTGATATTGAAGAACAACTCTAAATGAAAGGTCGTCCCGAACTTGATTCGGAATTTCAAAATAGCTTATGAAAAAATATTTATTAATTGGTTTAATTCTGTTCTTCACTCCTTCATTGTTCGCACAAAACGAATGGCTAACGTTCCGTGGTGACCGCCAATTAACGGCATCTGTTTCAAACAAGCTTCCCGGTAATCTAAAACTACTTTTTTCGTTCCCCACTGGCGATGACATCAAAGCTTCTCCTGTGGTTAAAAATGATGTAATTTACTGTGGATCAACAGATGGAAGTTTTTACGCAATTAATTTCGACGGAAAGTTAAAGTGGAAATACAACGCTGAAAATGCGATTGAAGCACCTGCAATCATTATAGACGATGCAGTCATATTTGGGATTTTAGATGGGTGGCTAATCAACCTAAATGCAGACTCTGGCAACCTTATTTGGAAATATGAAACTGACAACCAAATCATCGGCTCTGCCAATTGGAATGAAGTAGACGGGCAAAAAGTATTAGCGGTTGGAAGCTACGATTATTACCTGCACGGAGTAGATCTTACAGACGGTACTAATCTGTGGAAATATGAATCAGATAATTTCATTAACGGTGCACCTGCACTATGGGAAAATAACGTTGTTTTTGGCGGATGCGATGGTTATCTGCATGTAGTGGATTTAGAAACCGGGGAAGCAATTCGAAAGATCAATATTGAAACCTATGTGGCTTCATCTCCCGCTATTGTTGATGACTTTGCCTATGTGGGCGACTATGAAGGTCAATTTTTCTGTGTGAATTTAGAAGAAGGTAAAATCGAGTGGACTTATGACAATGAGGAGAAAAACCTTCCTTTTATTTCATCGGCTGCAGTTTCGAAAGACAAAATTGTAATTGGAAATGAAGATAGAAACCTCTATTGTTTTGACCGGAAAACGGGTGAGAAAATATGGGATAAACGGCTGACTAACCGAATCAATTCGTCATCGGTCATTGCTGACAAAAAAATTGTAACAGCGACCATGGATGGGATGCTCTTTATTCATAACTTAGAGGATGGTAGCGAAGTATGGAAATACGAAATTGGCAGTCAAATTGTGAGTTCTCCTGCACTATATAAAGGAAAAATTATCATCGGAGCGAACGATGGACGGATTTATGTGTTTGGAGAATAAATAGAAGTTGGATGCTGAGAGCTGGAAGTTAGTAATTGAAATTTTTAAAGATGAAAATAGCTCATATCATACCTGGTTCCGGCGGTAGTTTCTACTGTGGAAATTGCCTGCGCGATAGTAAATACATGAAGGCCTTGCTTGATTTGGGCAAGCAAGTCATTAAAGTTCCTTTGTACCTCCCTATTTTTGATGACGCTCACGATTTGAATGAAGTGCCTGTATTTTATGGTGCTGTCAATACTTATTTGAAACAGCGGTTCCCTCTATTCCGGCACATGCCTGCTTTTGTTGATAATATACTCGATTCGAAAAAAGTACTTCACCTTGCTGCACAAAATGCAGGATCGACGAGGGCAAAAGGATTGGAAGAAATGACTGTTTCCATGCTTTTGGGCGAAGAAGGTTTACAGAAAGAAGAGTTGGAGCGAATGGTTCACTGGTTAAAAGATGAAGCCAAACCCGATATTGTTCATCTTTCAAATGCCTTATTAATAGGTCTCGCCCGGCGAATTAAACAGGAAATGGATATTCCCGTAGTTTGTTCCCTGCAAGACGAAGATGTTTGGGTAGATGTCATGTCTGATAAATTCCGGGAAGAATCGTGGGAGCTTATGACCGAGCGGGGAAAGGAAATTGACGCATTTATTGCAGTCAGTGATTTTTATGCCGAAGCCATGAAAAAGCGGCTAAAAATTGAAGATGGAAAATTGTTCAAAAATTACATAGGTGTGGATGCAGCCGATTATAAAGTTGTTCCGATTGAACAAAAACAGCCAATTATCGGGTTCATTTCACGCATGTGCGAGGAAAATGGATTGGGCGTTTTGGTTGATGCATTTATTCATTTAAAAGAAGATGAAAAATACAGGGAAGTCAAGCTGAAAATTACTGGTGGAAAAACGAATGATGATACTGCCTTCATCAAAGAGCAAAAACACAAAATAAAAGAAGCGAAGCTCGAAGAAGATGTTTTATGGGTGGAAGAATTTGAAGGTGAAGCCCGTCAAATCTTTTTTGATTCGGTCTCTTTATTATCCGTTCCTGTATTAAATGGAGAAGCATTTGGCCTTTATCAACTCGAAGCTTTAGCCTCCGGAATCCCGTTGGTTCAACCAGCTCTGGGAGCATTCCCCGAAGTAGTTGGACTTTCAGAAGGTGGCGTTACCTATCACCCAAACTCAGCAAAAAAACTAAGCAAGGCCATATCAAGCCTTATTCTTGATAAAGAAAAACTTACAGATCTCAGCAAGAAAGGCCTCGCTGGTGTGAAAGAACATTTTGACGTTAACAAGCAGGCTGAAAAGCTAGTCGATATTTACGAGCAATTCACCAAAAAGAAAGTATAACCCATGCTTGAAGTAAAAAACATTTACAAAAGCTTTTTATCCGGTTCGGGGGAAAAAAGAACCATTCTGGATGATTTAAAATTTAGTATTAAAAGTGGCGAAAAAGTGGCAATTGTCGGGCCATCCGGTTCTGGAAAAACCACCTTGCTAAATTTAATTGGAACATTGGACAGACCAGATTCTGGTGAAATACTTATTGATGATCAGCCCGTTTTCAATAAAAACGAAAAAGAACTGTCGGCATTTCGGAATCAATCCATTGGTTTTGTCTTCCAGTTACATCATTTGCTACCCCAACTTAGTTTGCTTGATAATATTTTGGTTCCCATTTTAGCCAATAAAAAGAAAGTTGACGATGATGATTTGGCTCATGCAAATCAATTAATTCGTTCACTTGGATTAGACGCAGTGAAACAACAAAAACCAGGTCAACTTTCTGGTGGAGAATGCCAACGAACGGCTGTGGCCCGTGCTTTAATCAATCGTCCAAAACTAGTACTTGCCGATGAACCAACGGGTGCATTGGATCATCATTCTTCGTCCCAGCTAACCGATATGATCATTCAACTGAATGAAAGTCAAAAAACGGCTCTGCTCGTTGTAACTCACTCGATAGAACTTGCCAAAAAGATGGACAAAATTTACCAGTTAACTGATGGAAAACTGATCCAACAATAAGATGAATTTGTTTCGCTATACCATAAAATCGTTCCTCCATTTCTTCAAGCTCAATTTAACTGTCATTTTGGGGGTTGCACTTAGTATGGCTATTCTTCTTGGTGCATTTATCATTGGCGACTCTGTTAAATTCAGCCTGCAACAAATTACGGTCAGCCGCCTGGGGAATACTGAATATGTCATTACTGCTGGCGAACGTTTGTTTCGATCAGCCCTCTCTGATGAAATAAATGAAGACGGCCTAAGAACCTCCAGTCTGTTACTAGCCAATGGAATGGCGATTTTAAACGGTGGCGAAGCCCGGGCAAATAAACTACAGGTTTGGGGTGTAGATGATCAATTCAATTCATTTGCGGGGACAGACAGCCTTTTTAATATAGAAAACGGAGAAGCTGTTATTAACGATCATCTGGCGAAGATTTTAGGAATTAAAAAAGGGCAGGAACTTCTTATTCGAGTAAATAAACTGAGTACTTTCCCTTCGAACACCCCATTTGTATCGGCGGATGAAACCAGCATATCCTTTCGCGTAACGATCAAAGATATTGCCCAAATTGATCAAACCGGAAATTTCAATTTGCTAAACATTCAATCATCGCCCAAGAACATCTTCATTTCAAAAGAATGGTTGAATGACCAGTTGGAACTTGCAAATAAAGCCAACGTTATTTTGGTCAATGCACAAAATACAACTGATTCCGAACTCCTTGAGAAGATATCAAAACACTGGCAGCTAGATGATCTCAATTTACAAATCAGACATGATCAGCAGTTGGGATTTACTGAGCTAATTTCTGATCGTGTGTTCTTCGAACCCGAAATTGAAGGATTTGTCAAAAGTAATTTTGAAAACAGCTATTCCGTATTCTCCTATTTTGTCAATGAGTTCAAGCTTGGTGATAAAAACACTCCTTACTCATTCGTAAGTGGTGTGCCCAATGAAATTGAACCAATAAATGAGAATGAGATAACCATCAATCAATGGCTTGCTGAAGATCTCTCTGCCAAAACCCGTGACACAATCAACCTCAATTATTTTGTGGTTGGCCCCTTGAGAAAGTTGGAGAATGAAAGCCACCAGTTTGTCGTCAAGCAAATTGTTCCATTGGAAGGGAAATGGGCAGATCAACTATTGATGCCCGAGATACCGGGGCTTTCAGATGCAGGACATTGCAGTGACTGGGAAACCGGGGTTCCTGTTGACTTGTCTTCTATTCGGCAAAAAGACGAAGACTACTGGAATCAATACAAAGGAACACCTAAAGCATTTGTGAATATCGAAACGGCTAAAAAACTCTGGAAAAATCGCTTTGGTGCTTCAACAGCCTTGCGCTTTAACTCATTGGACAAACAAACGATTCAGCAAAAACTGCTAAATCAACTTTCACCTACCGCTGTGGGGTTTCAGGTTACCGCTGCGAAGTCAGAAGGAATGAATGCTGCAAGTAATGGTGTTGATTTTGGAGGACTATTTATCGGACTTAGTTTTTTTGTCTTGTTTGCGGCTCTCCTACTGGCATACCTTATGTTCAAGCTTTATCTAAATTTCCGTAGGCAAGAAATAGCAACGCTGCAAGCCATTGGATTCAATTCATCAAAAATACGTATTGTATTTTTTAATGAGTCCACTTTTATAATTCTTACTGGAATTATTTTGGGAATCCCGATAGGATTGGCATACAACAGCCTTATTTTAAACGCGATTGGCACGATTTGGTATGACATTGTTTTAACATCAATACTTGTAGCTCATGTAACTTTTTCTGCCATTCTAAAAGCAATAATAAGCATCTTAGTTATTGGACTGTTAACAGTCTGGCTTATATTGAAAAAGTATACAAAAAGCACGTCCAAATCGCTGCGAGAAGAAGAATCTATTGGAAAGAAAAAAGCATCAACCAGTTTTATTATCGGACTCGCGCTATTAGTCGGTTCGATTGGGGTTCTCTTGGGAATGTCAATCAAAGGAGGTGAAGTCAATCCTAATATTTTCTTTGCTAGTGGCTTTGGGTTATTACCCGCTTTAATCTTGTTGCTGAATGCCTATTTCATAAAAAGACAATCTACCAATAGATCTTTACGATCTTATTCACAGATGATTTGGCAACGAATTCATTTCAATCGGAAAAAGAATATCATGCTGGTCAGTTTTCTTTCGGTTGGCATTTTTCTGGTACTTTCAACGGGACTGAACCGTAAAGATTTAACCAGCAACGCAGATCAGCCTTCATCAGGGACAGGTGGTTATACTTTTTTTACAGAAACAAGCTTGCCTGTTTTGCAGGATTTAAATTCCAGCGAGGGACAGTTTGAGTTTGGTCTGGAGAATTCAACATGGAATTTCGTACAATTTCGTGCGTTATCTGGCGATGATGCCAGTTGCCTGAACTTAAATAGAATTAGTCGTCCCAAAGTTCTGGGCTTTGATCCACAGCCTTTTGATGAAAAACAATCATTTACCTTCATTACAAAAACTGATGAATTGGATGAGAAACATCCTTGGCTCTCTTTAAACAAAAAACTCCCGAACGGACAAATTCCTGCAATTGCTGATGAAACTGTTATCAAATGGGGATTTGGAAAAACTGTTGGCGACACCTTAGTCTATAAAAACGAATCCGGTGAAAACGTCACACTAAAATTAATAGGAGGATTGGCAAATTCAATTTTTCAGGGAAATGTATTGATAGCCGATGAATATTTTCTGGAAAACTTCCCTTCTGTCAGTGGTTCTCAAATCTTGCTAGCTGAAGGAGGGTCCAACGATGTGGAAACATTACAATCAGCTTTTCGCAATTACGGAATTGATATTACCCCGACAAAAGAACGTTTGCTTCAGTTTTACCAAATTGAGAATACCTATCTAAATATCTTCCTGCAATTAGGCGCATTGGGACTGCTAATAGGAACCATTGGGCTCGGGATAGTAATATTCAGAAGCTTGATGGAAAAACGAAGCGAGTTCGCTTTATTGAAAGCGACAGGATATACGCGAAGAAAACTCTTCAAGATATCCTTTACTGAATATCTAATTGTAGTCATTCTTTCTATTTGTATTGGAGCTATCCCTGCAGTTATTTCAGCACTTCCAAGTTTATTGTCCAATCTTTATCAAGGGTTAGTCTACTGGACGTTTATTGTAGCCATCCTTGTATTCGCGAGTGCAACTGTATGGATATTGATTGCTGGAAAATTAGCAATGAAGGAACCGCTTTCAGAGGCTTTGAGAAACGACTAATTTAAGACCTTCACCGAATTTAATTGATTGATGACACGCTCCCCCAAAGCTGTTTTCCGTTTGATATGATCCAAAATTTCGGTTACAAAAGTGTTATCCTCAAACTTTCCACGAACGTTTTCAAAATCGAGTTTCTTGATGCGTTTATCGCCATCAATTCCAAAACCAGTCATTGATTCCAGGCGAAATTCTTTTTTAGCATCTTCATACAACATTTCATCAATACCTACAACACTTTTCCTCCATTGATCAATAATTGATACCAGTTCTTCCAATGACATTTCATTGACAGGTTTCCCCATGTATTCAGCTATGAAATCAAAGGTCCAGTTCCACTCATAATTGTAATAATTATCATGCAATATCTTAAAGACTTCGTCAATCTTATCAAGGCTAGATATCTTGCCTGATTCAACGCTATCCAGCATTTCAGTAATTTCCTCATCGGGAGCAATCAATCCTGCCAGATCAATCCATTTTCCTTTTCCAACAATAGAATCAGGAGACAAACATTTGTGAACCTGATCAATATTTTCGAGTTGGCAGGTATTCAAACGGGTAATTACAGAGTTCCCTATAAACTTCATAATTGCCATATGATACAGCTCCAATCCTCTTTTAAGAGCATCACGCCTGAGCTTTGTGTTATTGTATGAAAAAACTTCTGTTGTTTCCCCAGATATCTCCTTAATTTTCTTCAATACATCAATCCCGTTTGACATTTTGCGTATTGTAAATGGGCTCAATAAGTTGAAATTTATGCAATCCAATTTTTCCGGGTCTTTTCGAACGTCTCGACGCGGCCATTTCATCACGTCCCTGATGGTACCTACGCTTTTCAGATTTACACCCGGAGCCAGCCAACTTTCATCCTTATTTTCAACCAAATACGAGAAAGGCATATCCGAAGTGTCTGAATTTTTATAGTGGCGTCCCATCACCAGCGTGAAGGCTCCAATTTTTGCAGGCCATAACAAGTATGAATCACTGGTGGTCTTTGAACCTCTCTCTACAATACCATGATGTATTGGCCCCAACTTATACATGTGGTTACTCTGGTTTGAACCACTCCCTGCATTACAAAAAGAGAACATTCCTGCTATTAGCAAGGTAGATTTATGATGAGTCACCGTATACGGTCCAGCAAATACCGAGCATGATTCACCATGAAAACCCTGGCAATTTGCAAAGAATAGGGAATTTTGCGCAGAGTACTGCGAGCTTAATATACACCCCTGCCCGATAAAACAATGGTCAACAATAGCACCATCTGATATTTCGGAACCTGTTGAGATGATAAAATTCTTAGCGATTACATCGTGACCGATTTTAACCGGTGCAACTTTCTTGCTATTTAACGAAGCATTTTCGAGTTTGCTGGCACCATTCAATTCAGCGTACTCACCAATATTTACATTCTTTATTTCTTTGCAGTTAGCAATTACTGCATGATCACCAATAATACCTTTAGATGAACTTATTTCAGCAGAGTATTCCTGAATTAATTTTTCTATTTTATCGGAAAGCTGATCTCTATGTTTATAAAATGCCTGAATATATGCCAGATGAGCAGATAATTTATTGTAGATCGTAACCTTTCTCCCTCCGGTTTCATCCATTACCTCAACCTTAATACCATTTCCGAAAGAACTAGTTCCGTCAACGGCGCAAAGATCAATATTATCAATTATCACATGATCACCAATTTCGTAATTGGCGATGTAGTTTTTTACGTGATTAATATATACCTGATCCCCTATTTTACAATTATGGATGTGAGCATCATAAATTCCACAATTTCTTTCAATGCCTCCCCAAAACTGTTTTCTGCCATTCAATGCACCGATAAAAATGTTCCCTGAAAAAGTTGAACTTTTTACATTTTCGGCAATAAAACCATCCGCAACATGAATATTATCCCAGTTGTCTGAAAAACATTGGTTCTTCGTTAGAATTTCGATTTCGGTATTCGTTAGACTACGAAAATTTTTCAAATCCATAAATCATCTATTTAGCAATCAGTCTGGCCAGATAATCGAAATGTTCACCTTCAAACACCTGGTCTACTATTAAACCGTTTTCATTGGCTTTTATTGCCAGAATATCTTTGCTGACATACAACCAAGGAAACGGTTTCCCTTTAAAATTTTGAAACTCCGTCTGGTAAATTAACTCTCCATAATAACGGTTCGCATTCAGATCGATTAATGCAGAACCATCATCATCCAGATACAAATATACTAAATCAGATGAGTCTATCAGGATTTGACCATTGGGGTTTAAAAGCTTTTTAAGCTTGCCAAGAAATTTATCTAAGCCCGCAAGAGTACCAGCGATACCTGTTCCATTCATAAGTAATAAAATAGTATCAAAAGTTTCACCTTCATAGTCAAAGATGTCGCTCTTAACAACTTGCTTGATTCCCCTATCTTTTAATACTTCACAGCATAATTCGGAAAGTTCCAGTGCGACAACATCAATTCTTTGCGATTGTAGAACCGTTGAATGACATCCTACGCATGCGCCAACGTCTAACACTTTTCCCTTACAAAGCGATAAAGCCTTTTGCTCTAACGCTGGCATATCGATTAATTTCCTATAAAAATAGGATGGATATACTTCATCCACATCAAAACCATCCGAATGGATTTTTACCGGAATATCTTTCTTTTTAAAATAATAGTGATAAACGCCCCTAGAAATGGGGTCTTCATATTGATTCATTTACTGAAGTGCAGTTTTTATGGTAGAAAACTTCGGTTCAAACTTGAAACAGGTTTCCATTTGTTGTGAATACACATAAAAGCCTTCGTTTTTACCTTCGCCAATGATGAACATTCTAAGGTCAGGATAATTCCTTGAGATTGCTTTTATATTGTCCAGATTAATATTCTCGCGTTGCAACCACTTGGATGTTTTCAAATCTCCAAGCTTTAGCCTCCGCCCGTTGGAGTCAGCCTGCTGAAACATTCGGAGCGACTCGAGATAACTTATTTTTTTAAAATTATCCATTTAATTTTCTTAATCTCTACAAACTAATTTACGGCAATTTGAACTGGAAAAAAATCAATTCTTGTTAAATTTTACAAACAAGTATTAATAACTTGTTGATATCCTTTTAAACCACCAGTAAATACAATAAAAAAAGAGCAATGTATTTTCAAACATATAAATAAACCTTGCTCTTTTCTTTTTATGATAAAGAATTAGAATCTAAATCCTACTGTAAATACAAAATCATCAAGCTTGGTATTGAATTTTGCCAAATCTGAACCTGCATAAACCTCGTGAGATTGCTCGTTCATTTCATGCTTATATGCTGCATCAAGGAAAAAGCCTCCTTGTTTCCAGCCAAATCCAGCAGAAATAGCAGAATCATCGGCATTACTGTTTGGCTGAAATTCACCAAAAGCATTTTTATTAAATGGACTAGGATATCTTTCATATCCACCTCTCAAACTAAAATTATTATCTATTCGGTATTCCAATCCAAGATGCAAGTTGCCAACGGCTTTATAGGCTTCTCCAATTTCATCATTTTCATTGAAAAAGTCATAACCACCGTCACCATCACGAAGCTTAATTGTTGAATAATCCACAAATTCATAATCAACACTTAAAATAGCTGATTTACCGAAAACATATGCCCCACTAAAAATTGCTTTAAAGGGTGTTTCCAATTGATAATTATACCAATCAACTGGAGATAGTGCCTCATAATCTGCAGATCCGTCATCTAAATCGAGTGATGAATACATTGTATTATCAAAATTATCCTGAAGCTTATAGAAAGTCGGAGTATGAACAGCAACTCCCAATCTCAACTCGTTCGTCGGTTTAAAAATTGCTCCTAACTTAAAATTAACGCCTGTTCCTGCAGTTCGCAAATAAGTATTGAAAGTATAATCATTAAAATATTCAATATTGTTATTCTCATCATATTCAAAAAGACTGGTTGTTTCCCGGAAATAAACATCCTGAATACCGACTGTTGCTCCAACGTAAAACTTATGATTAAAATTTGCTGCCAATGAAATTACATACTCATCAATATTTCCTTTTTGGGAGAATGATTTTCGCTGTCCATGTTCGTAATTTGTAAGATCATTGGTAAATGGATTTACTTGCATGTCATGTCCATAAATCAAATCTTCATTCTCTTCTTCTGTAAATATCAGATTTGTACCAAAACCAGAAGATTCATCATAGGCAGCCAATTCCTCATAAAAAGGATCCAATTCCCAAGGTTCGTATCCATCTGCGTTTAAAGAAAATTGATCCAACATCGAAGATGTTACTCCTGATGCATGAACCATCTTTTTTACATCAAAACTCCCCAACCGGTTATATCCAACTCCCAGGCTTAGACTAACCAATGAACTGGAAGAATTACTCATGTTAAAATTTGCTACATACCCAACATTCTGAAATCCCAGATTATACTTGGATTCTTCAGTAGTCATCCCCAAATAACTTGCATCAACACTTGCTCTATTAACATTAGGCGTTATTACAAATTCGCTGCTTCTATAAATCCCAAGCCCTGCTGGATTTATTGATGCTGAAGTAAAATCACCACCGAGTGCTCCAAATGCATTTCCCATTGCAACTGATCTGGCAGTACCCTGTAATCGGAAATCCGAATATCGAAGAGCATCAACTAAATTCTGGCTAATCGCCCCTGAGCTAATAAATAATAATACAATAATATAGTATATCCTTTTCATGGCTGAATGAATTAAATTTTTCAAAATCATAATTAGCAAAAATTCTGTTCTCGATTAACGTCGTCCGCTACCACTTCCACTACTTCTGCTTCCGCTTGATGAACTTCTTGATCCACTAGAAGAGCTTCCTGAAGAATAGCTTTTACTACTACCGGAACTGTAGCTACTTGAACTCCTGCTTGGAGTACTATAACTGTTACTACTTCTACTTGGTGCACTATAGCTGGAACTTTTTGTAGATCGACTACTACTCGAACCTTTGCTATAAGTAGAACTTGATTTATACGTTTTCTTATAACTGGAAGTGCTTTTGGGCGCACTTGTAGAACGAGTAGTTGTACCTGAAGGTTTGCTATAACTTGATGTTCTTGGCTTGCTATAACTATCACTATTATAGTTTGAACGTGTTACGGTTCTTGGTTTGCTGTAGCTTGGTATATACTCCTTTCGTTGAGTTGAAATAGATTTTGTTGTTTGGTAACTTCTTGTTGAACTATTTGTCACAGTCCTTCTCTCTGGAGTACTTGTTGTTGCGGATTTAACAACCGGAGTTTGTGATCTTCCGCCAGAAGAACTACTTACGGATCTACCTGAAGTATTGTCATTTGTTGTAGATAAACTTCTTCGGCCAGTGGAGCTAACACTTGGAGTAGATGTTGAAGTCCTGCGCTTATCTAAAATAGTAGCACTTTTACTGGTAGTACTGCCAGAACTGCTTCGTCCAATACCTGAACCAACAACCGTCGATGTTCTTCTCGAACTGCCATATTGATCATCCCCGGAGGCACTTTTTAATCTGGAGCCACTGCTTGAAGCATTGTAACTTCCCGGACCAAATGCACTTCTGTTTCGAACAACATTTGAATACGATGATCTGCGGTGTCCATAATGATTATCAGGATAATAGTAAGAAGAATAGTATCCGCCACCGTAATAATATGGACTATACCAAGATGAATATGGGCTATAATAATAAGGACTGTACCATGAGCTATAGAAAGGGCTATTCCAACCTATACCCCATCCCCATGAGTAATAAGGATCATAATAACTATACCTCCAAGGGCTGTAGTAGCCTCCATACCATGAATAAGATGGGTAGTACCAGGAATCATAATACCAGGAATCCCAATAGAAAGGATCATAAAAACGAGGACGGTGAAACCTGTTGATTCGATAAGTATAGTCCAACTCATCAGCATCATAGTAGTTATTGATAACGTAATCAATATCACCTTCATTTTCATACATAGTAGTATCTGACTCCATCAACTCCATGTTTTCCATGTCGAAAACTTCAGCATCTACATATTCATCAGCATTCTGAAAAACATGGTTCTTCAGAGTCTTGGATCCATCTTCATTATCTTCCACTTCCTGAATAATAATAGACGCCGGATTATCATTACGTGTTGGCTCTACTCTTTCTTCAACAACCGGAGGTGGAACATCACCGGGGACGAAATAGATATCATCGTACCTGTCAGTCACATAAGTCCCGGTAGAGCAAGCGCCTAATGCAAGTGCGATTGCTACGAGTATGGTAACTTTTGTTTTCATAACTAAACCTCCTGTATCTTTTATGAATAAATTTATTTACTTTGTAGCTCAATTTTCATATACAAAAGAAACAAATACCGTACCAAATCAAAAGAGATGGCCAAAGAATTAACACCCAGAAGTGAAAATTATTCACAATGGTACAATGAACTTGTTGTAAAAGCCGATTTGGCAGAAAATTCTGCAGTACGCGGATGCATGGTTATCAAACCATATGGATACGCCATTTGGGAGAAGATGCAAGCAGAATTGGACCGTATGTTTAAAGAAACAGGACACGTAAACGCCTATTTTCCATTATTTATACCAAAGTCTTTTTTCAGTAAGGAAGCTGCCCATGTTGAAGGTTTTGCCAAGGAATGTGCTGTTGTAACTCATTACCGACTAATGAATGACCCGGATGGGAAAGGTGTAGTTGTTGATCCGAATGCAAAACTAGAAGAGGAACTGATCGTTCGTCCAACATCCGAAACCATTATATGGAATACCTATAAAAACTGGATTCAATCATACCGAGATCTGCCAATTTTATGCAACCAATGGGCCAATGTGGTTCGCTGGGAAATGAGAACCCGTTTGTTCCTTCGCACAGCCGAATTTTTATGGCAAGAAGGACACACAGCTCATGAAACGAAACAAGAGGCCTTGGAAGAAACTGAAAAGATGGTAAATGTGTATGCAGATTTTGCAGAAGAATTCATGGCTGTACCGGTTATCAAAGGCGCAAAATCGGAGAACGAACGTTTTGCAGGTGCATTGGAAACATATACCATTGAAGCTCTGATGCAGGATGGTAAAGCCCTGCAATCAGGAACATCTCACTTTTTGGGGCAAAATTTTGCAAAAGCGTTTGATGTAAAATTCGCCAATAAAGAAGGGAAAGAAGATTACGTATGGGCAACCAGCTGGGGAGTTTCTACTCGATTAATGGGTGCACTAATAATGGCACACTCTGATGATAATGGACTGGTTCTTCCACCTAAATTGGCACCTTTCCAAGTAGTTATTGTACCAATTTATCGCAACGAAGATCAGTTAAAAGCAATTAAAGAAAAAGCTGATGAAATTTCCTCAAAATTAAAAACAAGAGGCATTTCTGTAAAAGTTGACGATAAGGATACAAAAAAACCAGGTTGGAAATTTGCTGAGTATGAATTAAAAGGTGTACCTGTGCGTATTGCAATGGGACCGCGTGATTTAGAAAACGGAACTGTTGAAATTGCACGTAGGGATACTTTGGAAAAACAAGTGGTTTCTATTGAAAATATTGATCAATTCATCAGCGACCTGCTTGAAGATATTCAAAATAATATTTACCAAAAGGCATTTGATTACAGAAAAGAGCACACAACAACAGTTGACAGCTACGATGAATTCAAAGAGGTCTTGAAGAATAAAGGAGGTTTTGTTTTAGCTCATTGGGATGGCTCACCTGAAACGGAACAGAAAATTAAAGATGAAACAAAAGCAACAATCCGTTGTATTCCATTCGACGGTGAAAAAGAAGAAGGGAAATGTATTTACAGCGGAAATCCCTCTTCTCAACGAGTACTATTTGCATTAGCATACTAATTTGAAATTAATGATAGGTGAAAAGCAGTCTAATTAGACTGCTTTTCTTATTTTTATAGAATTCTAAAACCTAATCAAATGCCAAAGAAGAAACTGAATGGACTGGAATCAATTGTAATTAAGTCAAACTCAAAACAATCGGTTTATCAAAATACTCTTTCAACATTCAATTTACTTAAAGAAGTATTAAAAGAGTTAGTTGAAGGCTATTGCAAAGAACTGAAAGGTAAAATACCAGATGAGAGCCTCCCCACTTTTCATGAGAAAGGTTCATTTGAAGCAGAATTCAGATTGGCTGCTGACATGTTGGTGTTTAGTATGCATTCCAATGTATTTGTCTTTAACAGGGAACATCCTATTTGGAAAACAGAATACATAAAAAAGAATCCTCTTAACTCTTATTGTGGAATTATTCACATCTATAATTTTTTATGTGACTCATTTAAATACAATCGTCTGCAAGATATCGGATACCTGATTGCACGTATTTTTATTAATCAGGAAAATCACTTTTTTGTTGAAGGTAAAAGACAATCCGGCGAATTGGTGAAGGATTTTGAAAAAGATATCATGTCCAAGGAGTCACTCAAACAAATATTAGATACTTCAATCCGTTATGCAATTGAATTTGATTTGTTGGTTCCACCATACGACCAGGTGAAAATTGCCTCGGTTGAGCAAATGAAGGAAGAAATTTCTCATTCGAAAATACAAACCGGCAAGCGCCTTGGTTTTAAGTTTAACTCTGATGATGTTTAAATATTATGGAAAAAGTAATTGATCGCTTTATTAGATACGCTAAGATACATTCAACTTCAAATCCCAAAAGCCAATCATTCCCAAGTACTAACAGGCAGCTTGATTTTGCTGATTTATTGGTGCAGGAATTAACTGAGATTGGATTGGTAGATATTGAAAAAGATAAGTATGGGTATGTAATGGCAACTTTGCCCTCTAATACAAAAGAAAAATGCCCAACGATCGGTTTTGTTGCGCATATGGATACCAGCCCTGATTTTTCAGGGGAAAATGTCAAACCTCAAATTTTGGATTACCAGGGAGGAGTCGTTAAGCTAAATGAGAAACTTTCCATTGATCCTAAACAGTTTCCAGAAATTGAAAACTACATTGGCCAAAAAATTATAACCACCGATGGGAACACTCTTCTTGGAGCTGATGACAAAGCCGGAATCGCTGAAATCATGACTGCAATGGATTATTTAAGCAGTCATCCTGAAATTAACCATGGCAAAATCCGCGTTTGTTTTACACCCGATGAAGAGATTGGAAAAGGTGCAGACCATTTTGATGTTGAAAAGTTCGGGGCAAAATTTGCATACACCCTAGATGGCGGTGAAATTGGTGAATTAGAATACGAAAACTTCAATGCAGCAATGGCAACAATTACCATCAAGGGAAGAAGTGTTCATCCTGGTGCTGCCAAAAATAAGATGATCAATGCAATTGTCGTCGGTCATAAACTATTGAATATGCTTCCGGAAGAACAACGTCCTGAACATACTGAAAAATATGAAGGTTTCTTTCACTGCGTTTCTTTTGAGGGAAGCGTTGAAACGACAACTTTAGCATTTATTATTCGGGACCATGACCGTCAAAAATTTGAACAGCGTAAGGATCTGATCAAACAGGTTTGTCAGGTATTAAACATCCAATATGGAGCAGAAACCGTGACTTTAAACTTAGATGATCAATATTACAATATGCGCGAAAAAGTTGAACCGGTAAAATATATTGTTGATTTAGCAGAGGAAGCCATGCGAGAAGTTGGTGTTACTCCAAAAATAAAAGCTATACGCGGAGGAACTGACGGCTCCAGACTTTCATACATGGGGCTTCCTTGTCCAAATATTTTCGCTGGTGGTCACAATTTCCATGGACCTTATGAATACATTCCTGTAAAGTCAATGGTAAAAGCAGTAGAAGTAATCATCCGAATTTCGGAAATGGTGGTAAACTTGGACAATGCATCTTGAATTTCAGCAATATATAGAAAAGGAAAAGCTATTTTCCCCAACAGATAAAATTATTTTAGCTGTTAGCGGCGGTGTTGATTCCATGGTTATGATGGAACTGTTTCGCCAACTTAATCTGGATTTTGTAGTCGCTCATTGTAATTTTAGACTTCGGGGCCACGAATCAGACGCTGACGAGATTTTCATGAGAGATTATTGTGGAGAAAATGCTATTGAATTGTTTGTGAATCATTTTGACACCTTAGAATATGCAAAACTGGAAGGCATCTCCATTGAAATGGCCGCTCGGGAACTTCGATACAATTGGTTTAACGAGTTAATTGAAAGCCTTCAATATGATTTACTCGCAACAGCACATCACCAGGATGATTTGGTAGAAACAATGCTGATTAATTTAAGCAGAGGCACTGGAATCAGAGGTCTTTCAGGAATTCAACCAAAAACAGGAAAAATTATTCGCCCTTTATTATTTGCGAATCGAATACAGATAATGAATTTTGCTTCAAGCGCACAAATCTCTTTTCGAGAAGATTCCAGCAATGAAGAATTGGTTTATCAACGGAACCTGATCCGCCATAAAATAATCCCATTATTTGAAGAAATTAATCCGGCTTTTCGCAAGAATCTGAACCGTACAGCTTCAATCTTACGGGAAACCGAATCAATTTACCAGCAAAAAATTGAGGAAGAGATCGATCGTATAATAGTGGATAATAATGATTCTTATAAAATATCTATTGATTTATTGAGTGAATCAAAGTCAAAAAACACCGTTCTTTTCGAGCTACTTCACCCAAAAGGATTTAACAATGATCAGGTACGGGAAATTATTCAAAGTTTAGATGGAGAAGCAGGAAAAACTTTTTTCTCAAAAACCCATCGATTAGTAAAAGACAGGAAGTTTCTTCTATTAACTCGCATTGAAGAAACTTCTGCGAATCGGTTTTATATTGAAGAAGACTGTTTATCCATTGAAAATCCAATAAGTTTAAGTTTTGAGCATTTCGAAAAAAAATTGGACTTCCGTTTCTCAACTTCCAGGCAAATTGCTGAATTTGACGCCGATCTGTTAAAATTTCCACTCATCATAAAAAAATGGGATCAGGGCGAATACTTTCAGCCCCTGGGAATGGAAGGTTTTAAAAAGATCAGTGATTTTTTTGTCGACGAAAAAATATCCATCCCCCAAAAGGAAAATACCTGGATTTTGTATAGCGGAAGTAAAGTAGTCTGGATTATTGGCAAACGCATGGATAATCGTTTTAAAATCACCGAAAATACGCAGAAGGTTTTCAGAATTATTTATAATCAATAATCCCGTCATCTTTTGAATAGGTTAACCAAAAGAAATCGCACACACTATTTACTTCAAAATCATATTCAAACAGATTCAGTTAGACTAAAGATTAAAATATTCAAAACCTAAACTTCCAAAACTTTGTTAAGAACTAATTGAATACCCAAAAAGAAAGATTGAAATGAAAAAAATGGAGATAATCCATAAAGACATGAAAATGTCGGATTTAATATACATTGATCACTATTTCCTGCTGGTGATAGAACGGTTTGGCATTAAGCTGGGTGTTTCAAATAGAACAATTGAAGAAATATGCACCGAATACCAAATTAGCATTAAAGTATTTTTATCCATTGTACATCTACACCTGAACCCCTCATTGAAATCAACTTTCACATTTAACACTGCTGAACTTAAAAACATAGTTAATTACTTAATCAATTCTCATGAATATTATTTAAAGGAAGTGTTTCCTGAAATCATCAAGAATATTCAACTAATGAGTACCAATAGCAATAAGCCTGAAATGTTGATGGTTGAAACTTTTTTTAATGAGTATAAAAATGAGGTTGAGCAACATTTCGACTATGAGAACCAAACCGTTTTCCCTTACATTCTAAAACTGATAGGTGAAACCGAGTCGCCTAATGATGAAGCGGTTTATTCTGTAGTTGACTACAAAGAACATCATGACGATATTCAGGAGAAACTTGACGATTTAACCAAACTCTTGATTGAACATTTACCTCAAAAAACCGACAACACGTTTCGACGAAAGATTTTATTCCTGCTTTTTGACCTCGATTACGACCTGCAAATACACGCAAAAATTGAGAATGAAATATTGATCCCGGCAACAGAATACATGGAATCTTTACAAAAATCTTAAGTTGAGTCATAAACAAAAAATATTGATCATCGAGCCTTCCATTATCATTAGAGAAGGAATCTCTTCTATTCTGTCGAGCATCGTTCCTAGGATTAAACTTTGCTTTGTTGGCAGTTTTGCTGATGTTTTCACCTTGGCCCGGACTGACTTATTCAACTTAATTTTGATTAACCCGGTAGTATTGAATAACTCTAATGCCAACTCAAAAAAATTGCGAGATTTTTTTAACGGGAAAATTTTGATTGGACTTATATCTACACATTACGACCGTGCTATTTTGAAAGAATTCAATGATAATATCTTCATAAATGACGATGAAGAAACCATTTCCAATACGATTTTAAAAAACTTAAAACCTGGTAATAAGAACAATATACCGGCAAATACGAGCTTAAGCGATCGTGAGATCGATGTACTCAAGCTTCTGGCAATTGGAAAATCGAACAAAGAAATTGCGGAGAGTTTATTTATTAGCATCCACACCGTTGTTTCACATCGCAAAAACATTAGCGTTAAACTCGGTGTAAAATCAACAGCAGCTTTAGTTATTTATGCCGTTGCAAATAACTTAATTAAGCTTGATGAATTTCATCAATAAAAATGAATTCGCTATAAAAATCGGTATACAGTTTATGCCTTTTTAGACTTTCCAGAAAGGAAATAGCATCACACCTATCAGCTATTCTCTCACAAAATCACCATTATTAGCTATATCATATTCGGTAAAATCACAATATAATGTGATTGTGACATCTTTCCTTAGTAGCTATTTTTGCAGTGTATTTTAATTCAATCTAAATTAAAACAGTTAATATGAATAGAAGATTTTTACTTATTGGATTATTGTCCTTTATTTCTGGCTTACCTGTATTTGCTCAAAATACTTCAGAAAAATTATTGGCATCGGAGGAAAAGCTAAGTATTGGAGGATATGCACAAATCGATTATAATCAACCTCTGTCTTCAGATACAAAAAATAACGGAACCCTGGATGTTCATCGATTGGTAATGATGTTTGGTTATCGCTTTAACGATCGAACACAATTTGTAACCGAAATTGAATATGAACATGTTAAAGAAGTATTTGTAGAACAAGCATTTCTTAATTACCGAATTGCAAACTGGGTTAATTTCAGAGGTGGCTTGTTATTAATTCCAATGGGAATTACCAATGAATACCACGAACCTGCAACGTTTAATGGGGTCGAACGCCCAAACCTCGACAATAAAATTATCCCGACTACCTGGAGAGAGATTGGCGCCGGATTTACCGGGCAACTTATTGGACTGGATCTGAAATATCAGGTTTATGTGGTTAATGGATTTAAAAGTTATGATGGAGAAGGAATTCTTCGCGGATCGGATGCATTCCGTAAGGGCCGTCAGAAAGGTGCTGAATCAATATTAACCCACCCAAACCTGGCTGCAAAAGTTAATTACTATGGTATTCCGGGCTTAAATCTGGGTTTAAGTGGTTATTTTGGGAAAACACAATCGAGCCTTTATGCAAATCTGGATGAAACAGATACACAGGCTGAAATGCGGGCAGACTCATCAGTTGTTGGATTGAACCTTATTGGAGTAGATGCCCGTTACAATCATAATGGTTGGCAATTCAAAGGACAGTTAAACTACGGATCAATTAGCAATACTGATCAATACAATCAGTTTACTGGAAAAGATTTAGGAAGTGCGGTATTTGGCTACTATTTAGAAGCTGGCTACAATGTCCTCCAAGGGAAAGGTTCCGATTTACAATTAGTGCCTTTCGTCCGTTACGAAAACTACAATACCCATCAGAAGGTTGAAGGTATTTCAGAAAATCCATCATACAACAGAGATGAAATTACGATTGGAGCTGGTTTATGGCTGGCATCAGGAGCCGTTTTAAAAGCAGACATGCAATTTTTAGGAAATGACGCCATGGATGATTACAATAAGCAACTCAATTTAGGAATCGGAATTATGTTCTAATGAAAACGTTCGCAAGATTATTCACAATTACATTGCTTATCACTTTAGGAACAAGTTTACTGGGAGCTGGAAGTTATTCCAGTTCCCTCAAAGTGATAAAACTAATTTCTAAAGAGAACGGCATTGACAGAAATGCAATATCAGTAATAGAAATTGATAAAGAAATTATAAGTTCAGAGTACATTGACGAAGCCTACCAAGTGAAATATGAAGGGAGCACTATTGGCTTTGCAATTGCAGCTAAAGGAAAAGGTAGATACGATCCTTTCAACTATCTCATCTATTTCAACAAGGATAAAGGAATTGAGTGGATCAGAGTTACCGCCTATTATTCAAATCATGGTGGACAAATTGCATCAAAAAAATGGTTGGAACAATTTAAAGGTTTCACAGGAGGCGAGTTAAAATACGGTGAAGATGTTCAAGCCATCAGTGGTGCTACCCTATCCGGAACATCCATAACAAAAGGAATTGCAGAAATTTCAACGAAACTTAAAAGTTCTGATTTATAAGCGCTCGCTTAATTCAAGCCAGCGCATTTCTTTTTCTTCCAAATCGTCAGTTAGAGATGAAAA
Source organism: Sunxiuqinia sp. A32 (assembly GCF_052690465.1). Lineage (NCBI taxonomy): Bacteria > Pseudomonadati > Bacteroidota > Bacteroidia > Marinilabiliales > Prolixibacteraceae > Sunxiuqinia > Sunxiuqinia sp. A32. The sequence goes on along the minus strand of NZ_JBQYLI010000016.1, from coordinate 25,024 downwards.
TCGTTGTGATTTTTCCACCAGTTCTTCTGGTGATAATTTTCCGGAGTTCAACGCTTCTTCCAGTTCCTTCTTTTCTGTTTCTAACTGATCAATTTCTGATTCCAACTGCTCAAATTCTCGCTTCTCATTGAAGCTTAACTTATTGGATTGCTTTTTCGGTTTTTCCTGAACTGGTTTTGCTTTCACCACTGAATCAGCTCTTTTGCGGCTTTCTTCTTCCAAAACATGGTTCCGGTAAATAGTATAATTACCAGGAAAATCTTTAATTCTTCCATCACCCTCAAAGACGAAAAGATGGTCCACAATCTTGTCCATAAAATAGCGGTCGTGAGAAACAATTACCACGCAACCATCAAATCCGGCCAGGTAATCTTCCAACACATTCAGCGTCATGATGTCCAAATCATTCGTTGGCTCATCTAAAATTAGAAAATTGGGATTTTGCATAAGGATGGTACATAGATACAAACGTCTTCTCTCACCACCACTCAATTTCTCAACTAAGTTATATTGAGTCTCTGGTGGAAATAAGAAACGTGTTAACATTTGACTGGCTGTTACCTGCCGCCCATCTTCGTAATGAATAACCTCTGCAATATTTTTAACAACATCAATTACTTTCTCTTCCGGTTTAAAGTCAATACCATCCTGACGATAGTAACCTAATTTAATCGTCTGCCCCCACTCTACCGTTCCAGCATCTGCTTCGATCGAACGAGTAATGATATTTAAAAAAGTAGATTTTCCAGTACCATTTTTCCCAACGATACCAACTTTCTCGAAACGTGAAAAATGATAGGTGAAATTGCTGATCAATATCAAATCACCATAAGCTTTAGAAATATTTTCAATCTCTAAAATCTTCTTCCCAAGCCGTGAAGCGGCAACAGTCAACTCCAAATCATTGTCATTTCGCTTATTTGATGCCTTATCTTTCAATTCATAAAATTGGTCAACCCGATACTTTGCTTTGTGACTTCTGGCTTTTGGCATCCTGCGCATCCAATCCAACTCTGTTCGCAAGAGATTTTTTGCTTTTTCGGTTGCTGCCTGTTCTGCCTCAATCCGCTCTTGTCGTTTTTGCAGATAATAACTATAGTTTCCTTGATAATCGTATGTTTGATTCTGATCGATTTCGATAATTTCATTGCATACACGATCCAAAAAATATCGGTCGTGTGTAACCATAAACAAAGTACAATTGGTTCGTTCAAGATACTTCTCCAACCATTCAATCATATCCAGATCAAGATGGTTGGTTGGCTCATCCAACAATAGTAAATCCGGTTCATTAACCAAGACATTTGCCAATGCCAACCGCTTTTTCTGTCCTCCTGAAAGCTCATAAACAGGCTGGTCAAAATCCTCAATTTTTAATTGAGTCAATATCTGCTTCACTTTAACCTCAAAATCCCAGGCGCTAAGTTCATCCATTCTCACAGTTAGCTCCTCGATTGCCTTCTGATCATTATGCTTTACCGCTGCTTCAAATTGACGAATAACTTCAATCGCAGGATTCTCAGAGCGCAAAGCTTCTTCCAAGACTGTTAAACCTTCATCCAACTCAGGCAATTGGCGCAGATAGCCAATTTTAATATCATTGGTATGCGTAACTTTTCCATCATCCGCAGTATCAAAACTGGCAATAATCTCCATCAGGGTGGTTTTACCCGCTCCATTTTTAGCAATTAATGCAACTTTTTGATCTTTAAAAATTGTAAACGATACATTCTCAAAAAGCATTTGCTCTCCGTAACGTTTCGATAATTGTTCAGCCTGCAGATAAGGGATCATTCTATAAGATTTTGGGCAAAAATAGGAATTTTATGGTTGGAAGCGAGAAGAGTGAAGTTATAAGTTGATTTTACTCGATTAAAACTCCAAGCTTCTATCTTCAAACTTCTTTTTGTTATTTTTGTTCAACCCTGAAAATAACATGATGCAAAAGAAAGAACGATACCAAAAGGTCATTGAATATTTCCAAAAAGAGATGCCTATTGCCGAAACGGAACTGGGTTATAACAATCCTTATGAGTTGCTTGTTGCGGTAATTTTATCAGCCCAATGTACGGATAAGCGGGTTAACCAAATAACACCGGAGCTTTTTAAACGTTTTCCAAAACCCGAGTTGATGGCAGAAGTTGAGCCAGCTGAAGTTTTTGAATACATCCGGTCGTGCTCCTATCCAAACAATAAAGCAAAACACCTGGTAGGGATGGCAAATATGCTGGTAAACGATTTCAAAGGAGTAGTGCCTGATGATGTTGATGAGTTACAAAAACTTCCTGGTGTTGGTAGGAAAACAGCTAACGTTATCGCTTCAGTTGTCTATGAAAAGCCAGCATTTGCTGTAGACACCCATGTATTTCGTGTTGCCAATCGAATTGGCCTGACCACGAACTCAAAAAATCCACTTCAAACAGAAAAAGAGCTGATGAAATATTTTCCCGATGAGATTGTTCCTTTAGCTCACCATTGGCTGATTCTTCATGGACGTTATACTTGCCTTGCGAGAAAACCAAAATGTAAGAAATGTGGATTGACCAGTTTTTGCAAGCATTTTGAGAAGCTTGAAAAGACTGATTCTAAATAAAACACACTCCATGTTAAGCACAGTTTAAGTGTTAATAACATGCCGGATAAAAATCTAAATTTAATTGTTTGATTTTTTATCAATCTTATTACTTTTGCTTGCATTAGTAAACTTAAAACGAAGTGTTATGGCTTATGTAATTTCAGATGAGTGCATTGCATGCGGAACTTGCATCGACGAATGTCCAGTAGACGCTATTGCTGAAGGAGATATTTATACAATTGATCCTGAATTGTGCACTGATTGTGGCTCTTGTGCCGAAGTTTGCCCGGTTGATGCAATTTCTATTGCTGAATAATTTCCGGACAGCATACATTATTCGCCCGTCAATTTTTTGGCGGGCTTTTTTTGTGCAAGAAACTTTGATACTGGATGCCGGATTTAAGAAAATTCGTTATTCAAAGTCATAAATACAACTGCCAACTGTGACTGATCAACGAATTCTTGACCTCAAAATTTAGTTCGCTCCAATTCAAACACTTCCATATCACGAATCTGCTTGCCATCAATTACAAAACGAATGGCTGTGCAAACCCGGTGAAAGCCTTTATTTCCGGCAGCTCCCGGATTAATATGCAAGCAATTAATCTTTTTATCATTAATTACCTTCAAAATATGGGAATGCCCACAAATAAATATCTGTGGAGGATTCGAATAAATTTCTTTCCGGATTCGGGGCTCATACCTGCCGGGGTATCCACCAATATGAGTCATAAAAACTTCAACTTGTTCACATCGGAACCGCAAATTTTCAGGAAACATTCGTCTCAAAACATGCCCGTCAATATTTCCATATACAGCTTTCAATGGTTTCATTGCCGCGAGTTCATCAGCAGTTTCAGGATTTCCGATATCACCGGCGTGCCAGATTTCATCAACTTCCTCCAAAAAATTTAAAATTCGCTTACTTAGCGCTCCATGTGTATCCGAAATCAATCCAATTCGTATCATTATTGTAATTTTATTTTAGCCGGGTCTCAAAAATAATGTAATTTTGAAGAAACATCTATTTCCATGAAACGAGTAGTAATTGTCCGTCACGCAAAGTCTGTTCCTTATGGTTACGACGACGACTTTAACCGAGGATTGAGTGATCGCGGAAAATCTGATGCGAAAAAACTTAGTTCCCAGCTGGTAAAAGATGGAATTCTTCCAGATATGATTGTTAGCAGTCCAGCCAAGCGTGCTTTAAAAACAGCGAAAATATATGCTGAAAGTTTAAGTTTTCCTGAAAATAAAATTTTGTTGGAAGACGATTTTTATGATGGTGTAACCACACAGGAATTCATTGATATTCTGCGTGGACTTCCCGAAAAAGTGGAAACCGTATTCACATTCGGACATAATCCAACAGTTTATTATCTCTGCAATAATCTGGTAAAATATTTCAATAGTGATATGCCAACCTGTTCAACCGTTGGCATAGATTTCAAGGTGGAAAACTGGAAAGATGTTTCAGCCAGAGAAGGAAGTTTATCGTTTCAACTAATGCCACGAATGTTTAAATAATGCAGCTATTTTATACCCCCAACATTACCGGAACAACTTTTAATTTAGACGAAACTGAGTCAAAACATGCAGTGCGGGTATTGCGCTTGAGTAATGGTGATTCTATTCAACTTATTGATGGAAAAGGCAATTTCTTTGAAGCTGAAATCACAGACGCCCACCCTAAAAAATGTTTGATTGAAGTTATTAATACTCAGGCTGAGTTTGGCAAACGTAACCACTACTTGCACCTGGCAGTGGCTCCAACCAAAAATATTGATCGATTTGAATGGTTTCTTGAAAAAGCCACAGAGATTGGGATTGACGAAATTACTCCCATCCTGTGCGAGCACTCAGAAAGGAAAGTGATTAAGCATGAGCGACTTGAAAAAGTAATTATTTCAGCCATGAAACAATCATTAAAAGCTTATCTCCCCAAGCTAAATCCATTAACTCCAATCAATCAGTTTCTTGAATCAGAGTTTGATGGACAAAAATTTATTGCACATTGTTACGAACAGGACAAGCGGGTGTTAAAAAACGAAGTGGTTCCTGGAAAATCTAGTGTTTTACTAATTGGTCCTGAAGGGGATTTCTCACCAGAAGAAATAGACGCGGCCATTCAGCAAAAGTTTATACCCGTTAGTCTCGGTCAAAGCCGTCTACGTACTGAAACTGCTGCCGTTGTTGCTTGCCACACTGTGAATTTGTTAAATGAGTAAGCTATTAATTAATACGAAGCTCCAATCTCTGATATTAATTTGATGATTCGTAACTTGCTATTGGAAATAAAAATCAACAATAAGATGAAAAATTTAATTGGCACTATTAAACGAAACAGCTCCGGCAAAAAAGTATTAATCCTTTTCATTCTAACCAATATCGTTTATGCTTTTATGTTGATGGTAACCATCCCTAAAGTAATGAGCTTTTCAAATGGGATGAAACTATTGGATATGATGCCATCCGGGTACTCCCCTGAGTTTGTTTTGAAACTTCTGGAAACGCTTGGCACTGAAGGACGAAACGTTTATTTATTTCAGCAAATCCCAGTGGATATGGTTTATCCCGGATTATTTGCGATAAGCTATTGCTTAGTCCTGGGTTGGTTGTTAAGCAAAATGAATAATGTAAAAGTTGGTTTCTATTATTTCTGTCTCATTCCTTTCATTGCAGGATTGTTTGATTATTTAGAAAACCTTGGAATCATTCTTATGATTCGCAACTATCCTGATATATCTGATAACTTAATATCAGCAACGAATATTTCCACAATTATTAAAAGCACCTCAACAACAATCTACTTTTTGGTGGTTATTATATGCTTGTCGTTTATCACATGGAATTTCGTGTTTAAACGCACAAATCAATAATTGCTCAAGCTTTTTTTGATAAAAAGTCAGATCAAGTATGATGCAACAAAAATTTTAGACTACTTTTGCTTCGAAATTTAAAATTCAATGACAATGGACGAAGACCCGTATCATAGTATTAAATGGTATTAATAAACCTGTAAGGGGCTTCGTGTGTTTCCTTGCAGAGAAAAAGTAAGGAGACAATTTCATGATTAAAATCTTCAAAACATTTGGTGGTTATAATGAAATCACCGAACCAACAAAAGGTTGCTGGATTAATGTTACCCGTCCAGACCAGCTTGAAATAAGCAGATTATTTTTAGAATTTGGGTTACCAAAAGATTTAATTACCGATATCCTCGATACCGATGAAAGACCTCGTATTGAATTTGAAGATGATTGGACATTAATCATTTTACGAATACCCGTTGAATCGAATAATAACGGAGTACCTTTTCAGACCATTCCTCTTGGAATATTTCTGTCGGAAGATTTTACGCTTACCCTTTGTTTGCAGGATAATCAGGTACTTCCGATCAATCAACCTTCGATTTTGAGAGAACAGTATAAGCAGATTTCTGACAACATTAATTTTGTTCTGCGTTTATTCCTGCGTTCGGGAAACATGTACTTACGGTATTTGAAGCAAATCAATCAAATGACAACTTTAATTGAGCAAGACCTTGAAAAATCAATCAAGAATAAGGAATTGAACAAATTGTTGAAGATGGAAAAATGCTTAGTCTTTTTCATCACCTCGATTAAAGCAAATGAAATTGTACTGGCAAAGCTTCGAAATTCACGAAAGGTTATAACCGAAATCAATGAAGATCTTCTGGAAGATGCTTTCATTGAAAATAAACAGGCACTCGAAATGGCACAAATTTATTCTGATATACAAAGCGGCATGATGGATGCTTTTGCCTCAGTAATTTCCAATAACCTGAACGTAGTAATGAAACAGTTGACCCTGATTTCCATTATCCTGATGATACCTACCTTAGTAGTGAGTATCTTCGGAATGAATGTGCCAAATGGGATGGAAAATCTCTCTTGGGCCTTACCTGCTATTATCTCGGGTTCTCTGATTTTAGCATCAGCCGGGGTTATTTTATTCAGGAAGAGACAGTGGTTTTAACTGGAATCTTAAACAAGAATTAGTAAATACTTCTTTCACATCGATAATCGATGGTGACTTTTTTGATCAGGATTTGTTATGCATCAAGTACTGTAATTGATTGTCATCACTTTAAACAATTTAACTGAAAAGCTGAATTGCTATAATCAATTGATTCCTATCAAGTTTAGTTTTATAAAATAACATCCTTATTTTTTTGGTTTGTAACGCAAACTTAATTAAGTTTGTATTGCAAACTAGTTTTATCAACTAAACACACAATCATGGAAACGATAAAAAAAGAATCAGAATCATTTAGTGAAAAAGAATCGCTTCAAGTAATTAAAGAAATGATTAATGTTTCGAAAAGCAAACTAAGAAAAGATGGAATACTTTTCATTCTATGGGGATGGATATTTGTTATTAATTATTTTTTTCTGAACTATTTAACAAGCATAATCAGAATGCCTTATCTGGTTATGGACATTGTTCACGCTCTTCGAATTATATTGCCCTTAGTTGGTTTAGCTTACAGTGGATATTATATTTTTCAGCAACGAAAAAAAGTAAAAACCTATATTGGAATCTCCCTCAGATATGTTTGGATTTCACTATTCATTTGTTTGTCCTTGGTTAACATGATACAGTTCAATGTACTTCACAGTATCAATTTTGAGCTCCAACACCCAATATTTATGGTTTTCATTGCATTTGCCATAACCGTCACTGGTGGAATACTAAGATATAATTTGATTATAATAGGTGGAGTAATTTTCGCCTTGTTGGCTTACACTTCATCTTATTTTGAGCTTCAGGAACAACTTCTACTTGAATCAATCGCATGGCTAATTGCATTTGTGATTCCCGGTCATATTCTGTATGCTAACCGAAAAAAATAAGGCTCATGTTTAAAGAACTAGATCCCTTGCTACATTCTCAAGTTCGACTAGCCATTATGTCCATTCTAATCAGTGTGAAAGAGGCTGAATTCAGCTATCTTCTTGAAAATATAAAAACGACAAAGGGAAATTTGAGTTTCCAGATGAATAAGCTAAAACAGGCTGGATATATTGAAGTTAATAAATCATTTAAAGGTAATTATCCATTGACGACCTGTACCATCACTCACAAAGGAATTGATTCCTATGAGCACTACGTAAATTCAATTGAAGACTATTTCAAACACTTCAAAAGTTCAGAATAATCACAGTTCTGAACTTTACTATTTTTAAGCACATGGAGTTTAAGCCAAGGCCTTCTCAATGTCTTCAATCAAATCACTGGCTGCTTCAATTCCCACAGACAAGCGCATGCTGGTAGGATTGATCTTCATTTCCCGACGCTGCTCCTCGGAAAATTCAACGTATATTGTAGACCATGGATGAATAATCAAAGTTTTGTTATCATTCAGGTTTGTTGCTCGTCGTATAATCTCCAATTTATTCATAAAAGCAAAACAAGCTTCTTCTGATTCCAAATCAAAAGTCATGATAGAACCCGGTTTGCCTTCAAATTGCTGGGCTGCCAACAGGTAGTTTTCTGAATCTTTTAATCCAGGATAACATACTTTCTTCACCTTAGAATGATTAGACAAATACGCTCCCAATTGCATGCAGTTTTCGTAGGCACGTTCCAGTCGGAGTTCCAGCATATCCAAGCCCATAATCTGGTAATGAGCAGTGTGAGCCGTCATGGCTCCACCTGTATTCCTGTAATAGTTTTTCCTAAGTCGTGCAATGAATGCATCTCTGCCAAACTTTTCTGATACCTCAATCAAATTAGGATTTAGTGACCAATCGAAATTCCCATTATCCAATATCACACCACCAAAAGAAGTAGCTCCACCCGAAATAAATTTAGTAGTTGACATTACTTCAATATTCACTCCAAAGGCTTTAGAATTAAAGACGACTGGTGGAGTAAGTGTACTATCAGCAATCAGGATGAGATTGTATTTTTGAGCAATACCTGCAAGTTTTTTGATATTCGCAATCTCCAATTGAGGATTGGTTACTGTTTCAAAATAGATGGCACGGGTATTTTCATCCACAAGAGTTTCTACCGCGGCTGCATCAGTTGTATCTACAAAGCGTGTTTCAAGACCATAATTTCGCAAGCTCTGATCCATCAAGGAATAACTGTGTGCAAATAAATGATGTCCGGAAATAATATTATCTCCAGTCTTGCACAGTGCCAAAATCGTATTTGAAATAGCCGACATGCCACTGGCAACAGCCAAAGCACCATGCGCCTCTGTTAAATTTTTCATTTTCAATTCAAAGAATTCAACCGTAGGATTGCTTGCACGAGAATAAACATGAGCTGGTAATTCACCTCTAAAATTAGCAGCAATATCTTCCGCAGAATCAAACTCAAATGCTACACTTTCATAAACCGGCATATCTAACGCCCGGTGTGGGTCATCTTTTGGGAAACGCACATGAAGCGATCGCGTTGTAAAACCTTTCTTCATCCTGTAAAAATTTATTTGTTCAAAATAACAGCATTTTTTTCATTTAGTTTCAAATTTCGTGTCTCAAGTTTCAATTAATAGTTGCCGAAACAGCTATTCAACTCTTAATTACCAGCTTCCATCTTCCAGCATTCTTACTATCTTTGAAACTCAATTATGAAAGCAATTCTGTTCACATACTTTTTTGTACTGATCACGCTTTTTTTACAAGCACAGGATCAGCAATTAAAAATTGGCCTTTTAAAATACAAAGGTGGAGGCGATTGGTATGCCGATCCAACAGCCCTTCCAAATTTAGCCCGTTTCTGCAACGCCGAACTGAACACCAATATCAATCCCGATCCGGCAATTGTAGAACCAAATAGTATCGAGATTTTTAATTATCCGTTTGTGCACATAACAGGACACGGAAATATTATTTTTTCGGAAGAAGAAGCTTCAAACCTACAACTTTACATGGAAGCTGGTGGATTCATATATATTGATGACAACTACGGTTTAGACCAATATATTAGGCGCGAAATGAAGAAAGTATTTCCGGATAAGGAATTCGTGGAACTTCCTGATGATCATCCAATTTTTCATCAAAAATTTAATTTTGAAAAAGGTCTCCCCAAAATTCATGAACACGATAATAAACGTCCACAAGGATTTGGAATTTTTGTTGAAGACAAACTAGTATGTTTCTACACCTATGAATCTGATATCAGTGATGGATGGGAAGATCCTTCAGTTCACAACGATCCACCAGAAATTAGGCGAATGGCTTTAGAAATGGGAGCAAACATTATCTCGTATGTCTTTGGAAACTGATCTGAAACATCCGATTTATAAACTTTGAATTCAAACTTGAAATTAACCAAAAATGAAAGTACTTGGTATAAATAGCAGTCCTCGCAAAAACGGAAATACAAAGCATCTTTTAGAAACCGTATTTAAGCCGTTAAACGATGCAGGTATTGAGACAGAGTTATTTCAAATTGGTGGACGACTAGTTCATGGCTGCACTGCCTGCGGAAAATGCCGTGAGGTGTTAAATGGTCACTGCCAAATAAAAAATGACGCCATTAATGAATGTATTGATAAAATGGTTGAAGCAGATGCCATCATATTAGGGTCACCAGTCTATTTCACGGATGTAACAACCGAGATGAAAGCATTGATTGATGTCGCTGGTTATGTCACCCGCGGAAACGGACACTTGTTGAAAAGGAAAGTAGGTGCTGCTGTCGTTTCTGTTCGTCGTGGTGGTCAGTTACATACCTTTGAAACCTTAAATAACTTTTTCCTGATCAGCCAGATGATTGTACCTGGCTCCAGTTACTGGAACTTTGCATATGGAAAAAATGAAGGGGATGTTCTCAATGATGAGGAAGGTATGAAAACGATGCAGATCCTGGGCGAAAATATGGCCTGGTTGTTAACTAAATTAAACAACTAGCAGATTTTGAACTATCCCATTTCAGCCTTGTTTTCACCTGTAAACGAATAACATGAACTGGAAAACAATTAACGGAAAACTTGAAAAAGAATTCACCTTCAAAAATTTCAATGAAGCTTTAAAGTTTGTAAATCAAGTTGGCATTTTTGCCGAGGAATCGAATCATCATCCAGACATCCTGTTGCACAGTTATAAAAAAGTTAATATTAGTCTTTTAACTCATAGTGAGGAAAAAATCACAGAGAAAGACCATAACTTAGCCAAAAAAATTGACAGCCTTTAATGAAGCGACAGCCCAAACTAAAATTTCTGCTTAAAAATATTCTCCGTGGAATATTATGGACTGCTGTAATTGCAGTCTTATACATTCTGTTTAAAGAGTTTATTTACGACAACAACCAGGAAGCCTGGATAGAGCGATTTTATGGAAAACCATTGATTATTTACTTGATCTACCTGGGATCGGAAGTTTTTTTTGGTATTATTCCCCCTGAATTTTTCATGATTTGGGCCTACCATAAAGCAGATATACTTCAATATGTCTTGAATCTCACGTTTTTTGCAGCTATTTCTTATGGTGCCGGTTATTTGGCCTTTTTGGTCGGGCGATTTTTAAGAAGAGTTGTTCTGTTTCGTTATTTAGGCAGAAGATTTTTTAGTAAATATTGGCCACTTTTCCGAAAATATGGATCAGTACTTATTATTGCTGCAGCATTAACTCCATTACCGTGGTCAACTATCAGTATGCTAGTAGGAACGACTGAATACCCAATGAGCAGATATATCTACATTGCTCTCTTTCGAGTGTTGCGTTTTATCGTGTATGGATACATCATTTTTCAAGGACATCAATTCGCATAACAAACCATTTTTTCTTCTTCTTGTTACTTATATCGAGAATCAATTTTACAGACATGATTGAACGATTTAAGGAGCGTTGGGATGTCAAATCCAATTTTCAGTTGCTAGTTATATTCTTTGTTTTCTCAGTGACCGGAAGTGCCGCCGTGATGGTGCGTGGTTGGCTTTTCCACTGGATGGGTGTTGACACAGATATCAACATTTTATGGCTAATCCCAATTTATATTGTGACAATTGTACCAATCTATCAAATGCTATTACTAGTGATTGGCACTGCTTTAGGACAGTTCCAATTTTTCTGGAAGTTTGAAAAAAAAATGCTGCGGAGGTTTGGAGTGAAGTTTTAGAAACGGTGGATGAAAGCGATTTTTCTTTTAATAACCCTATACCTGTCAGTTTTGGCGGGAGCTCAAAGAAATAGTACAAATATGGAAATAGCAACGTTAGGGGCTGGATGTTTTTGGTGTACAGAAGCCATTTATAAGGAACTTCGTGGAGTTGAATCAGTCACATCAGGCTATTCTGGTGGCGACATCATTAACCCATCCTATAAAGAAGTATCTACAGGAAGTACAGGACATGCAGAAGTAATAGAAATTGAATTTGATTCGACTATTATTTCATTTACTGAGATTTTGGAAGTTTTTTTCTCTACCCATGATCCGACGACCTTAAACAGACAAGGTGCTGACGTAGGATCTCAATATCGGTCAGCCATTTTTTACCATAGCGAAACTCAAAAAGAAATTGCTGAAGAAATCGTCAATAGGTTAAATAAAGACAAGGTGTTTAATAAACCGATTGTCACCGAAATAACTGCCTGGAAAAACTTCTTCAGAGCCGAAGAATATCATCAGGACTACTACGAAAATAATCGAGCACAAGGTTATTGTCAATTTGTGATCGTTCCAAAGTTGAACAAGTTCAGAAAAATTTTCAGGGATAAACTTCAATAAACTCTCATATGTGAGAAACTTGGTATTGGGAGCTTTTGAAGGTGGCGAAAGATATCGCAGTCTGTTATTATTCGATATTGAAATCAAAAACGAAGGCTTGAAATTGTAGGCAAAAGCCTGGCAATAATAGCTAAACGCATCGAAATGCAAGCCTTCTACTAATGGGGGACAGAAGAAACAACTCTTCCATAAAGTATGATTAATTAATCTTACCTGTTATGATGCTCTGGGCAAGGTGTAAATTTCGTTTGCGAATCAATAATAGAAACAGCACACTTTTGAATAACACTACGAAATCTAGTGAGGCTTTTTTTTATAAATTTAGCTACTTGTATAAAACCTCTCACTAAACTAGTTAAAAGATGATTACTTTTTTTTCGGCACTGGCTGTACTTTTAATCGGATATTTCATTTATTCAAAAATAATAGAGCGAATTGCCGGGATTGATCCTGATAGGGAAACGCCCGCTTTTTCAATGAAAGATGGTGTAGATTACATGCCCCTCCCCTGGTGGCGGATTTTTCTAATTCAATTCCTAAATATCGCTGGGTTAGGGCCAATCTTTGGTGCTGTTGCCGGAGCCATGTGGGGACCAGTCGCTTTTATCTGGATTGTGTTGGGCTCTGTTTTTGCCGGTGCGGTTCATGATTATTTTTCTGGTATGCTCTCCATCAAGCACAAAGGATTAAGTATTACTGAGATTGTTGGTATCTACATGGGTAATGGAACCAAGCAATTCATGAGGGCTTTCACCGTGTTGCTAATGATCATAGTCGGTGCCGTATTTATTATGGGGCCTGCTAAAATATTATCCGGCCTAACTCCAAATTTTGCCAGCATGACCTTTTGGGTGTGGGTCGTATTCATCTATTATTTGTTGGCAACTATGCTTCCCATTGATAAAGTCATAGGACGAATTTATCCGGTATTTGGATTTGCATTGGTATTTATGGCTGTTGGGTTAATAATAGCTCTTTTTGTAAAAGGGTATCATGTTCCAGAATTAAACTTTGCCAACATTCATAATTATCATGACACTACCGAGAAATTTCCCATTTTCCCCATGCTGTTTATTACCATTGCCTGTGGTGCTATTTCTGGATTTCATGCAACTCAAGCACCACTTATGGCACGCTGCGTTACCAATGAAAAATATGGGAGACGGGTTTTCTATGGAGCAATGATCACTGAAGGTGTTGTGGCATTGATTTGGGCAGCCATCAGTATGAGTTTCTTTGGAGGAATTCACGAACTAAACGAAGTTATGAATGCCAACAGCGGTAATGCTGCTTTCGTAGTTAACGAAATATCCAACTCCCTATTGGGAACTTTCGGTGGGTTCCTCGCCCTATTGGGAGTAGTTGCAGCGCCAATTACCTCGGGCGATACTGCATTTAGAAGTGCCCGTTTGATTGTTGCTGACTTCATGAAATACAAGCAAGGGCCCATTAAAAACCGATTAATTGTAAGTATTCCGCTTTTTGTGGTAGGATTTTTATTGACCCAGATAGACTTTAGTATCATCTGGCGTTACTTTGCCTGGTCAAATCAGACACTGGCTACTATTGTTCTCTGGACTATTACCATTTACCTGGCACAAGAACGGAAATTCTACTGGATAACCTTACTTCCGGCAGTGTTTATGACAGCCGTGATTACAACATACCTGTTATTTGCACCTGAAGGTTTTTCTCTTTCAAAAGACATCTCGTATACCGCAGGCATATTGATCTCCCTGTTGTCGGTTGTTGCCTTTTTCTTTTATCGAAAAACTTACTTTGCAAGAGAGCTCTCAAAAGCTTAAATACGAACAACCGATACCAACTAAATCTAAGCAATCCAAAACATGAAAAGAAGAGATTTTATTTATCAGTCAGCAGCAGGAACCGCCTTTTTAACCATAGGTGGGTTAAAAGCTTTTTCAAATTCAGCAGACGAAACCAAAAAGCAATTTGGATTCCAATCAGCAAGACAGATTCCTGTTGCTTATGTTGTGGATGTGCTGGTGGTTGGTGGTGCAACAGCAGGTGTGGCTGCTGCAATTCAAGCTAAACAGAATGGCGCCTTGACTTTTTTAGTGGCACAGGAACCCTACCTTGGAGAAGACTTATGCGGAACATTTCGCTTGTGGCGGGAAGATTCAAATTATCAAACCGAACTGGAAGAAAAAATCTTCGGGGAAGGTTTACCTACACCAATGCATATTAAACACACCCTCGACCAGGAATTGATTAAAAATAAAATTGACTTCTTGTATTCAAGCTATGTCACGGACGTGGTTCATGATGATCAAAATCAGCTAGCAGGAGTTGTTATTTCCAACCGATCCGGAAGGCAGGCCATTTTGGCAAAAAATATTATTGACGCGACACCCAGAGGCTTAGTTGCCCGATTGAACAATGTAAGCTTTGGGAAATATCCTTCCGGTGAACAAAAATTTAATTTCACAGTTGTAGGTAACGATATCAAAAAAAGGGACGGCATTAGTGCTAAGATTCAATCAGAAATCATTCAAATTAAAGATAAAGAATATAAGGCGATTGAATATTCTATTACTATTCCTATGCCAGACGGGAGTTGGTCTTCTTTCGCAAATGCAGAGCAAGTTGCTCGTGACTTGGTGTGGGATAGTAATCAGGTTGAAAGTGCTGATCTACTATTTCAGGTTCCACCGGATCGGATGAGTGGACAAAAACGTTGGACAAAACCTGAAATTGACAGTGAAAAAATCAGCATGAAAGTTTTTCAACCTCGAAAAAAGAAAAATCTTTTTGTGCTGAGCGGTTCTGCATGTTTATCCGATCAAGCTGCTGAAAACTTGCTTAAACCGGGAAAACTAATCCGTATTGGTGAACGTATTGGTGAAGCTGCAGCAATAGTATCATCTCAACGAAATGAAATACAAAACCCCAAAATAAAAGGGATACCGCAAGCCAATATGGTAACAGGTAATGTTGGTGAATTGCTCGAAGGTTTGCGTCCTTATCTTAATCAGGGAAGAATTATTGCTGAAGATACCAGCCTTCCTGTACTTGGTCATTGGGATGTTATTGTAATGGGAGGTGGCACAGCAGGAGCACCTGCAGCCTTAGGTTCAAGCAGAAACAATGCAAAAACACTGGTCTTAGACTATATGCACGGCATGGGAGGAATTGGGACCTTGGGGATGGTAGGTCGTTATTACCATGGTTACCGAGAAGGTTTTACCAACGAAGTGGATGCGGGTGTCCGGTCATTAGGTGATAATAATCCGCGACAAAAAGAACGATTGGACGAATGGGTATTTGATTGGAAAACGGAATGGTTCCGTTCAGAAATACGGAAAAATGGCGGAGAAATCTGGTTTGGTGTAATTGGGTGTGGCACGTATGTCGAAGATAAAAAGGTAAAAGGCATAGTAGTAGCGACTCCGATGGGAAAAGGAGTTGTTCTTGGACATACAATCATCGACTCAACAGGAAGTGCTGATATTGCAATTGCTGCCGGAGCTTCCTATGATTATACTGATGCTGATACATTGGCAGTTCAAGGAACCGGTATGCCTTATAAAAATCCAGATGATTTTTATAATAACACAGACTGGACCTTCACCAATGACTCGGACATGCTGGATGTATGGAGAACCTTTGTGGTGGGAAAAGAGAAATTTAAGGACCAGTTTGATATAGGCAAGTTGGTGCAAACACGGGAACGCCGACGTATGGTTGGAGATTTCACTATTTCAGTTTTAGATGTCTATAATGGCCGGACTTATCCTGATACCATTTCCATTCATAAAAGTTCATTTGATACCCATGGCTTTACCGTTGATCCCTATTTCGCACTGAAACCACCGGCTCATTCCGGAGTAGATGTAATTGCATACGTCCCCCTAAGGTCACTACTTCCAAAAGGACTTGATAATATTGCCGTAACAGGTTTGGGGGCTTCTGCCCATCGCGATGCTATGCCAGTCATACGAATGCAGCCCTGTTTGCAAAATCAAGGATATGCCGTTGGAATGGCAGCAGCAATGGTTTCGAAAAACGGTAAACAAATCCGTAATGTTGATATCAAAAATCTTCAGCACAAACTAGTTGAGATTGGTAGCCTAATCCCTGAAGTCATCACTTATAAAGACAACTTCCCTCCAAAACTTGAGCAGATTCAAAATGCTGCAAAAACAGTGGTAAATAATCTGGAAGGACTTGAAATACTTCTTTGGAATCGTGAATCCGGCATTACTGCATTAAAGGATCACTATCACCTGTCAAATAATGCTGAACACAAGTTGGTTTATGCACGTATTTTGGGAATGTTCGGTGAAGAAGATGGATCCAATGAGTTATTGAAAGCTGTTAGTGAATTGGAAGAATGGGATGAAGGATGGAATTACCGGGGAATGGGACAGTTTGGAAAGAGCATGAGCTACATTGACTCCCTGATTATTGCTCTTGGAAATTGCAAAAATCCCGAAGCTATTCCTGCGATTGAAAAAATGGCTCAAAAACTGACTCGTGACAGTTACTTTTCACATTTCAGAGCCGTTGCTATAGCTTTAGAAACCATAGCAAGTGAAGAAGGAGTGAAAATTATTTATGACCTGCTACAAATTGAAGGAATTCAGGGACACGCAATGACTGATATTCAAAAGGCTTTGCGAATTACTCCAGCTAACAGCACCGATACCAGCACAAGAAATAACTCACTTCGTGAATTAATTCTTGCCCGAGCGTTGTATAAATGTGGTGATTTTAATGGAATTGGAAATCAAATTTTATTGGAATATTCTAAGGATTTGCGCGGGCACTATTTTCGTCATGCAAGTGGTGTTCTGCAAAAGTATGGCAAAGAAAAAAGACCGGGAATCGAATTATAATCCATAACTTAGCTATCAGTATTTAGAAAGCTAATGAAAATCTTTGCATTACACCTAATCTTATTGTCTGCCTTTCTTACTGCCAATTCACAAACCATTGATCTTTTTAATAAAATCAATTTGGATGGTTGGCACTTGGATGTTCCTGCAATGGATCAAAATCCGGATACAGTTAAGCCTTTTCTGGTTCGAGATGGACTACTTGTTAGCCTTGGAGTACCCGGTGGACATTTGATCTCCGATTCAATTTATGCCAATTATCGATTGGAAATCAGTTATCGTTTTGCTGGAGAACCAGGGAATTGTGGTGTTTTAGTACATGTTTCCACCCCACGGGTTCTGTACAATATGTTTCCTCAATCGATTGAAGTTCAGATGCAGTCGGGTGATGCTGGTGACTTTTGGTGTATTGGAGAAGATATTCAAACGCCTGAAATGATTAAAAGACGTGGTCCGAAGAAAGATTGGGGTATTACAGAGGGCAAGCAACGAAGAATTAAAAATTTAACGGATGATTCTGAGTATCCATTGGGAGAATGGAATACCATGATTATAAAATGCACTGACAGAATAATTAAAGTGTGGGTAAACGGGGATAAAGTTAATTATGGTTTTGAGTGCACCGCCAATAAAGGACAAATTGCCTTGCAAGCAGAAGGTGCTGAAGTTGAATTTAGAAAAGTCCAGCTTACTTACCTGGATTCGGAATAACAATAGAAAAAGTATGAATAGTTATCGTGACATTGCGAATGATCTTATACAATCGATCCATGAGTTAGAGGGTTGGTTAATTAATTTACCAGACCAAACTGTAAGTGAAAAAAAGAATAACCAACATAGAACCATTAAGCAAATACTGGGGCATATGGTTGATTCTGCTTCGAACAATACCCACCGGGTTATTCACCTGCAATATCAGAAAAGTCCGATCAATTTTCCAGACTATGCTAACCATGGAAATAACGATCGCTGGATTGCTATTCAAAACTACCAAGATGAAGAATGGTCTCAACTAGTTCAGCTGTGGAAATATAGCCATTTACACTACTGCCACGTCATTCAACAAGTTGATGCTGATAAGAAAAATCAAGTATGGATTTCTGACAACAATGAGGAATTCACTTTGGACATGATGGTAATTGATTTTCCAAGACATTTTAAACTTCATGTGTCCGAAATTCAGGAATTGGCGAAAGAATAAATCGGGCTGCAATAAAACTAATGAAGTACTCCAAAATACTTTTTAAACGACTGAATATCAGAAACCACTTTAAAGTTTCGTGGTAAATTTGGTTGGTGTTCCAATATTTGGCGCCCACTAACAAAGACTCTTTTCTTGTTTACCAGCTGACTTAACTGAATTAAATAGTTTTCCAAATCCTCTTTTCCCAAAGCATTAATGAATGCCGAAAAAATATAGTCAATCTTGTTCATTTCAGAAATGTGAACCAAATCATCAAAAGGTACATTCTGCCCAAGATAAATTGTTTTATAGCCTGATTTTAGGGCCAGGTAATTATAAAAAAGAAGACTCAACTCATGCTGCTCATCTTCTTTTAAAAAGAATAAAACTGTTTTGCGTGAATTGGAATTATCAAATCGAGATGATTCACGAATCATGCGCTGCCGCACCAAATTGGAAACAAAATGCTCTTGAGCGGGAAATAACGAACCAGTTTGCCAGAATACGCCAATTTTTTCAAAAAGAGGAAAAATTACATTCATAATGGTTTCCTCAAAACCGCTTTCTTCAATTTCTTTTTCTATCAGCTCTTCAAACCTCGGTTCATTGAAATTGACCATTTGCACAACTAACTGATCTAATATTCCGGAATGATCTGCGGTTTTACCATTCAACTTCAATACTTCTTCTCGAATCGTTTGATCATCAAGAACTGAGACTTTAGAAATTTTATAGCCATGCTTAACCAACATTGACACGTTGAGTAATTTCCTCAACTCCTCATCACTATAATATCGAATATTAGTGTTCGATCGATCCGGACTTAGCAAACCATAGCGTTTCTCCCAAATACGAATCGTATGTGCTTTAATCCCCGAAAGGGTCTCCATGTCTTTAATCGTATAATAATTCATCCCACTCTTTTTTTGATATTGATACAATTTACAGGTTAAAGCAATTGATTGATTACAAAAGTAACTAGTAAAACGTTTGTAGTTGTTAAATGAAAAAGTTTTTATAATTCAATGTAACAATAGCTAATGAAACTTTGTTTTATGTTTCAATAAAATAAATAAACAAATTTATAGTGACAACAGAAAATCACAGCCATCTCTGTGGATTGATTATTAATTTTTCTTTTCTCATCAAACAATTCCATTAATTTTGATTTTTGTTAATTCTGAATAAATGATAAAATTTATATACCCTGAATTTTTACTGGCATTGGCAGCATTGCTAATCCCATTAATTATTCACTTCTTTCATTTCAAACGATATAAAACGGTATTCTTCAGCCAGGTAGGCTTTTTAAAAGCAGTACAACAAGACACCAGAAAAAAGTCAGATCTTAAAAAACTGCTTATTCTAATTAGCCGGCTTTTAATGCTCGCCCTGCTGGTCATTGCTTTTACCCGCCCTTATTTATCATCCCACGACACTGAAGCAAAACAAAACAAACAGACAGTAGCTCTCTATCTTGATAATTCATTTAGCATGAATCAGGAAGGGATCAATGGCCCTTTATTGGAAGAGGCCAAAACAAAAGCGGTTAACATTGCAAATGCATTTGAGCCCGGAACCGATTTTCTTTTACTGACAAACAATGCAACTCCAAAGGAATTATTACCAATTAACAGAGAGCAACTAATACAGCGAATCTCTGCCACAAAAGAAAGTCCCAAATCATTGTCACTCTCGGAAACAATCAATTTAATTAATAAAGGACTTTCATCAACTGCCTCAAACAATCAAAGAAACATCTACCTCCTTTCTGATTTTCAGGCTCATGAATTTGACAATCAGGAGGTAAAATGGGATAGTTTAAGCCATCATTTCCTTATCCGTTTTTCAGGCCAATCAAGCAACAATTTAATGATTGATTCCTGCTGGTTCGAAACCCCGGGTAGAAAATCAGGACAGCATGAAACACTCTTTGTCAAAATAAAAAACCAGTCGGAACAAAGCATCCAGAATCAGGCTGTTCGCTTAAGTATCAATGACTCACTAAAGGCAATTAGTAGTTTACAACTGGAACCAGCTGAAGAAAAAATAGTCACGCTGAGCTATCGAAATAATATGAAAGGATTTCATTTGGGCAAGGTTGAATTAGATGATTACCCGATTATTTACGATAACAACTTTTACTTCAGCTATCAGGTGAAACCCACAATTAAAATATTATTGATCTATAATCCAGAGGAAGGTGGCATCAAACAACTAGAGACCTTATTTGAAAATGATTCACTGATTCAACTTGAAACGATTGAAGACCGAAAGGTGCAAACCAGTGCGCTTGCTCAATCAGATTTTGTCGTTCTATTGAATGTAAATACTCTGGGAAGCGGGTTATCAAAAGCGATCAGTGATTTTATTAAAAATGGTGGTACTACCTGTATTTTACCCGGGAAACAAATCAACACTGATGATTACAATTTGTTGTACAGCCAATGCAAGGTAAATCCTATTAATGGAATCGATACAACCAGAATACGGATGAATTCGCTCAATTATAAACACCGTGTTTTTAATAATGTATTTGAGCAAGAGCAAAAGGATTTGAAACTTCCTGAGGTAAATTTCAGATACCAATTCAAAACGATTAGCTCAGTTAAACAGGAAGCCATTATTAGCTTAATTAATGGCGAATCTGCAATAACAGATTACCCTGTTGGAAAAGGACACTTATACAACTTCAGCTTTCCGGTAAATAGCAACGAATTTATACAAGAAGCCATTTTTGTGCCTTTGCTTTATAATATGGCAATAAACAGTCTGGAAACACAAGCAATTAGTTATACGATTGATAACTCCATCATTTCTGAGGTAAGGAAAGAACAAACGGATACACCCCCATTCGAAATTAAAAAAATCGCGGCCAATGAATCGTTTCGAATACCTGTACTAAATGAAAGCGCCAACTATGCCCGGCTCAATTTCAGTCAACTGATTGAAGAAGCTGGAATTTACGAGCTTACATCAGATGAGGAAATTGTTAGTATGCCAGCGTTCAATTTCAATCGGAAAGAATCACTCAACAATAAACTTTCAGTTGATCAGATTAACGAACTCATTGATGAAAATAACTGGTTAAATGTAAAAGTACTCAACAGTGAATTGCCCGATTTTGAACAACAGATCAAACAAATACAAAATGGAAAAGAGTTGTGGCTTTTATTTGTGATTCTAAGTTTGGTTTTTATTGGAATTGAAACAGCGATTATCCGTTGGATGAAGTAGTATCACTTAAAGGAATGGTAAAACGGAAAGTAGCTCCTTCTCCTTTTTTGCTTTCTACCCAAATAATACCATCATTTTTCACAACAAATTCATGACAAATGGCCAACCCAAGTCCACTTCCCATTTCTCCATTGGTACCATTGGTTGAAAGGTTGTGCTGGTGATCAAAAATTAAAGAATGTTCTTCCAGATCAATTCCAATTCCCTGATCAATTACAGACAACTGCACCTTTTGATTAATTTTTTCAGCCTCTACATGAATTTTTGTTTCAGGCTCCGAAAATTTAATGGAATTAAATACCAGGTTGCGAATAACAGTTGCAATCATGTCCTTATCAGCAAATACGTTAATGCTGGGATCAATCTGAATTGATATAGTTTGATTCTTTTCCTCAAGGTTGGATTCAGCTAAATCCTTCACATCGTCGACAATCGTTTTCAAGTTGAAATTTGTTTTATAAACTTTGATGCGATTCGTTTGTGAACGAGTCCAATACAACAAGTTTTCCAATAAATTAAACCCGCGTTCGGTAGAGGTATTTAAGTCTGTTAAGATCTGGGTTAATTCTTTTTTCGTAAATCGATCAATATCAGTCTTCAACAAACTGGTATAACTAATTAAAGCATTAAATGGATTTTTTAAATCATGAGCAATGATGGAGAAAAACTTGTCTTTATCGGAGTTCAACTTTTTCAGTTCCTGCGTTTTTTCCTGCAACTGTCTAGTCAATTTTCGCTCTTTATTGAACATTAAAAAACCTGCCAATAAAATTACAACAACCAGAAAAATAATAACATACAAGTAAAACTGAATTTCTTTACTCATCTTAATCATTTGTTCCTGATCCAGATTGAGTTGCTGTAAGTTTCTTATTTCACTTTGCTTTTTGTCCAGTCGATATTGAGCTTCCAGCTTTCGTATGTTTCGATTCTTGGCTTCACCAAGTAGACTATCATAAACAACGTTGTACAAATCATAGTAATAAAAGGCATTTTTATAGTCTCCCACTTCTTCATAATACATCGATAAATTGCTATAAATATCGCCTACAAAATCGCTCATTTTAAGCTCGGTTGCCAAATCAAGCGCAGTTTTAAAATTCACCAAAGCTTTATCGTACTGCTTTTTATCCAGATAGATGAGCCCGATATTACTATAAACGGTTGCAACACCTTCCATATCACATCTGCTTTTGTACAGTGACATGGCCCTTTGGTAGTATTCCAGACTTTTATCGTAGTTTTTGCGATCATATTCAACTGTTCCCAGGTTGTTAATCACATTTATTATGGATACACTGTCACCGTGTTTCTCTGCTATCTCCAAGGCTTTTTGGTTCAGTTGAAAAGCTGAGTCCAACTTCATTTTATTTTGAAAGGATATTGCCATGTTCAAATAGGACATTCCTATTCCTTCTTCATTCCCAAGAATACTATCTATTTCAAAAGATTTGCGGTAAAAATGAATGGCCTGATCATAATCTTCAATCTCATCAAAAACCATCCCCAGGTTATTATAAAGTTTACATAGCTGTTTCTGGTCATTTGTTGCTTCTGCTAAAGTAATTGCTTCATAATAGTATGTAGCTGCTTCTTCAAAATTACTGGCTGTATATTCAGACAACCCGTAAAAGTTAAGTGCAGCTATTTTTAAAGAATCATTGTGTCGGTGATCTAAAATCGAAAGTGCTACATCTAAATAAGAAATGGCTTCATCGTGATATCGAGCCGAATCGGAATAGAATTCAGCCAATTTAAGTAAAATGGGTAATTTTTTTATTCCACGATTAGTTTCGCTGAGTTCCTGCTTGAGGGAATCAATTCGCGTAGGCCCGGCAAAGACAGTTGGGACACTGGATAACAGCATAAAAAAAACAAATACGACTCGCTTCATTCACAAATGGATTCCGGTAAATTAGCTATCAAAGATAAAATAAAATCAACAGTTTCATATCAATCTGATAAAACCACTAATGACTAATAAAAAAATTGAAACGAAAAAAAGTTTAGATCATTCCCATATCTTTTTTTTAACACTTTGGATAACTTTGATATCAGCCTGATATTCTGTAATTCTGTATAAAAATAAAACTTAATCTGAAATACGATGGAAACAAAAAATGCTCAATATTTCATGGATCGCGAAGCTCGATACGGAGCGCATAACTATCATCCGCTTCCTGCTGTGTTGGAACGTGGTGAAGGAATTTATGTTTGGGACGTGGAAGGAAAAAAGTATATTGATTTCCTGGCAGCCTATTCCGCCGTTAATCAAGGACATTGTCACCCTAAAATTGTAACCGCACTGAATGAGCAAGCCTCAAAGCTTGCTTTGACGAGCCGTGCATTTTATAACAATGTTTTGGGAGAATGGGAAGAATACATGAACAAATTATTTGGATACGATAAAATGCTCCCAATGAACTCGGGTGCTGAAGCAGATGAAACGGCTTTGAAATTAACTCGCAAATGGGCGTATAAAGTAAAAGGAGTACCTCGCAACGAAGCAAAAATTATTGTTTGCAATGGAAACTTCCATGGCCGTACTATTACCATCGTGTCCATGTCGTCTGATCCGGATGCCTACAATGATTACGGCCCTTATACTCCTGGTTTTGTAAATATTCCCTACAATGATTTGGAAGCACTGGAGCATGCATTGCAAGATCCCAATGTTGCCGGTTTTTTAGTCGAACCCATCCAAGCCGAAGCGGGGGTTTATGTTCCGGAAGATGGTTTCTTAAAAAAGGCAGCCGAACTTTGTAAAAAGCACCACGTATTATTTGTAGCCGACGAAGTGCAAACAGGGCTGGCTCGTACCGGCAGAATGCTTGCTTGTGACCATGAAGGTGTTCGTCCTGATATTTTGATTTTAGGTAAAGCTATTTCAGGAGGTATGTTTCCCGTTTCCTGTGTATTGGCTGATGATGAAATTATGCTGACGATTAAGCCAGGAGAACATGGTTCAACCTATGGTGGAAATCCCATTGCAGGCAAAGTTGCAATGGCCGCACTGGACGTAATTCAGGAGGAAAAGCTGGCAGAGAATTCTGAGAAAATGGGAAAAATTTTCCGCAGGGAAATGCGTGCCGTAAAATCGGATATGATTGAAGATGTGCGCGGCAAAGGCTTACTCAATGCTATTGCCATCAAACCAATGCAAGGAAGATCTGCCTGGGATGTTTGCCTGGGAATGAAAGAAAATGGTATTCTTGCAAAACCGACACACGAACATATTATTCGCTTCACGCCACCATTGGTCATCAATGAAGAACAATTAATGGATGCAATCAGTCGAATAAAAAAAACATTTAACGACTTTGGTTTTTAATTGAAATGATCTGAATCTGTGAAAAATACACTTCACTTTAAGTCATAAAAAAAGAGGCCGTCTCAAAACAAGTTTTTGGGACGTTTTTTTTTTCTTTCTCATTTGGTTTTTTCCTGGTTCTATTTTTAGT
>NZ_JBQYLI010000015.1:0-135873 GCF_052690465.1 Sunxiuqinia sp. A32 | reverse complement strand
TGGAAAACTAAAAATAGAACCAGGAAAAAACCAAATGAGAAAGAAAAAAAAACCGTCCCAAAAACTTGTTTTGAGACAGCCTCTTTTATTTTTTATTCAACGATGATATATTAAACTGAATTTAGGTATTTCACAGATTAAATATTCCTGTCTATTTTTCTTTATCGGTTCCAGAGGAATCATCATCAGGTGAAGAATGCCACTCTCCAACTTTTTGCACAGCATTCACGGGGCTATTAATCGTCTTCTTTAAATTCTTTTTTACTCCTGGAGTCAAAGTATTGCTGTCACTATACTTTATATCTTTCTTCTCGTTCAGCTTATTCTGCTCTATAAAATTTTTAATCGAGATACTATCAGCAATTACTTTGTCGGGAGATTCTGATTTTTCAATAGCTGGCCCGCCAGCTTCATAGTAAATTAGTATACTTGACTTTTTCATATCTCGGGCATCATCAAAATCATTATCAATAGGTGATGATTTTATCGCGTTATTTGCCTTTAGAGTTGCACAAATGACACTGATTAATATTACAATCAAAAATATGTATTTATGTAAACTAATTCGCATCGTTCAATTCCCAAATTTTATCCTAATCCAAGTATTAAAAGTATTCATTACTCATTCATATTCCTATGAGTAAAACCACCTATAAAATAAGAGAAGCTACCTACGTGATTTTCCCCATAGTGAAATTCAAGCCAACAAAACAACAGACATAATCAACTAAACAACAACACAATAACCACAGTAGAGACAGAAATCATGCACCATAAAATGTATATTCAACAACGTACATAATACTTACAAGGGTAAAAAGATTGTAGCATTTCTTTTTCGAATCATGAAGTAAATAAAATAAAAAAGAGACTGATACAAACCAGTCTCTTTAACTTTCAATATATAATGTAAAATTTTAAATCTCAATCAATTCATTTTTCAATGCATAAATAATAACTTCAACGATATTCTTTGAACCTGTTTTCTCCATTAAACTAGCACGATGTTTTTCTACAGTTCGATCAGAAATGCAAAGTTGATCAGCAATAATCTTAATAGGAAGTCCCTGACATGAAAGCTGCAATACCTCTTGTTCTCTTTTAGAAAATATGTCTACACTAATAGATTTTTCATTTGCAGACTTTTTTGAGGGCGTAATATTGAATACTTTCTTGAGTTTACTAGCCAAATTACCAGAAATATCAATCTTCTCTTCTGCTAAAATATTTATCAGCTTTTCATACTCTACACGATCAGTCTTCTTATATTGATCTTCCGGAGCTAACAGCCCAATAAGTAAAGTAAGTCCTTTATGCATTTGGCTCGTGGTAACATAAAGCTTATGCAACGAATGCTTCCCTTCAACCCCCTTAATATTGACATCTTCACCGAAGCTCTTCAACAATCCATTCGTACATTTCTGAATTTTACCTTGTACCTTATTAAATGAATCTTCGTCAACAAAATCTTTAAAGCTAATTTTCGTGATCTCATTTTGATCAATACCAGTCATTAAAGAAAATGCTTTATTAGCTTCATATATCGTTTCTCCATCAAATAAGAATATTCCACTCGGGGACAACTCCACCAGAGCTTTATAATCGTTTTTGCCAATATTTACTAGCTTTTCATACTTATCTAAACGAACCTGAATCGACTTTAACAAGTCTTCATTATTGAACGGTTTTACAATATAATCATCAACACCAAGATCCAAACCAAATCGGATATCTTCCAGATCCGATTTTCCTGTAATGAATATAAACGGAATTCGATTAGTTATCGAACTATCTCTCAAAATATTATACACCTGATAACCATCAATCGGGCTCATCTTAATATCACAAAGAATTAAATCTGGTGCATACTCATAAGCTTTCTGTATTCCTTCAGCTCCGGAATTTGCAATCTCGGCTTCAAAGTCATTGGTAAGTAGCACATTTCTTAAGGTTCTACTTAAACGTAGATCATCCTCAATAACCAATATTCTTTTACCACTCATCGTTGGGAATAATTAATTTAACAATTGTACCTTTACTTACTTCGCTCTCTATATTTATTTCTCCGCCTAAGCAATCTAGCGATTTTTTTGTAATTGACATACCTAAGCCTGTCCCCGAAATCATTTTTACATTATTTGCCCTAAAAAATGGGGTAAAAATCAAATCTATCTCATCTTCCGGTATACCAATTCCTTTATCTTCAACAGTAACCATCAATAATTTTCCATCAAACTTCACATCGATAATTACTTTATCTGGTGAAAACTTTAATGCATTGGAAATGACATTATGCATTGATCTGCTAAGCAACTCCTTGTCAACAATCATTTTTTTTGAAGCAAGATCCATCGTCAACAGTAAGCGATCATTTTCAAAATCCA
Source organism: Sunxiuqinia sp. A32 (assembly GCF_052690465.1). NCBI lineage: Bacteria > Pseudomonadati > Bacteroidota > Bacteroidia > Marinilabiliales > Prolixibacteraceae > Sunxiuqinia > Sunxiuqinia sp. A32. Next base: position 133,489 of record NZ_JBQYLI010000015.1, on the reverse strand, counting down.
GAAATGAAAATTCTTTCAATAGTTTTTTAAAATATTTTTTGATATTGAATTCTTCGGGAATGCGCTTTAATTCACCTTTGATAGAAACATTCAGAAAATATATATCGTCCAGAAACCGTGACATTGACTTAATAGCCTCATCACAAAGCATGAATGTTTCCGAACGTATCTCGTCGTCAATTTGTCCATTCGTACTTTTCAACAACTGTAGGTTTGAGCTAATAATAGAAAGTGGCGTCCTTAGTTCGTGTGAAATTGAACTAATAATTTGCTTACTACTATCCTCATTCATACTTTTTCGTGCACGACAATCTTCTCGATCACATATATCTGTCACTGCCTCTACCATATATTATATTCGCAATTTTAAGTTGATGAAGTTACAACCTTATGTACTAACAATCGTAATTAAATACCCTTTTTTTCATGAATACCCTACTTTTTTAGCTTAAAGTGCAGGTATCTCTACATGAACGAAATCAGGATCAAAAACATCAACGCTTAAATATCTCCATTATTTAGGTTTTTATCAAGTGCGAACTATCAAATTTAAAATATCTTTAATGATAAGAAAATATACAAACTTTGACATTTCGAACTTAAAGTTCGCCTTATTCTTTCTTCCAGAAGGAAAAATACATCGATATCTTTCTTTAATTATCAAGCAAACAAAGTATGCACATGTTAAGTTCTATTGTTTTTTTCCACAGGTGCATTTTATCAAATTATATTTTAATTTTTTGAGACAGCTGATAGAGAAGATGGAAATTAAAAAAGGAGAATAATTCGCCTTGAATTACTCTCCTCCAAAAAATAGAAGTATTTTATTACTTAGAAGCCTAAACTTTTAGGTAACCACATCGAAATTTCAGGAATATAAGTTACAAGCAACAGCACCACGACCATTGCTATAAACATTGGCAAAAGCGGTTTAATTACTTTATCGATACTTAATCCCGCTACGCTACAACCAATAAATAGCACCGAACCAACTGGTGGAGTACATAATCCCACACTAAGATTCAACACCATAATAATACCAAAATGAATAGGATCAACTCCCATTGCTGTGACAATTGGGAGAAAGATTGGTGTAAAAATTAGAACGGCTGGTGTCATATCCATGAAAACTCCCACAAATAGAAGTATCATATTTATAATCAACAAGATCAAGAATGGATTATTAGTAACTGAGAGTAGACCTTCGCTTACATTCTGTGGAATATTTTCATATGCCATAATCCACGAAAGGCCTAAACATGTTGCTACAAGCAACATTACAACACCTGTTGTTTTCACTGAATGGAGAAAAATACCAGGTAGATCTTTGATTTTAATTTGTCGATAAATGAATGAAAGCACCAATGCATAAAGAACCGCAATTGCAGATGCCTCAGTAGCTGTAAAAAATCCTGCAACAATTCCTCCAATTACGATAACAAGCATAAGCAAACTAGGAATTGCATCCAGGAATTTCTTGGTACCAACCATGGCTTTTTCCCTGTTCCTAATTGTTTTAACAACCGCCCATGCAGCAAATAAAGCTAAAAACACATATAGAAAAATACGATTCAATCCTGCTGAAAAAGTAGTTCTGGAAAACGAAACTCCCTTATAGATTAATAAAAGTCCAATGGCAATTAATGCTACCACTCCCAAGGCTTTAAAAGCAGCTTTTGTACCTTTTCTTTTATAAATGAGCATGGTAATTGCGGTTATAATTATCCCCAATCCAGTAAGGATTCCGGGAAGGTACCCAGCTAAAAAGAGCGCTGTAATGGAAACTCCTCCACTTGCCAATGAATAAACAATAAGAACATTACTCGGAGGGATAGACAACCCTGTTGTTGCTGACGTGATATTTACTGCTGCACTAAAATTATCCGGATATCCTTCTTTTTTCATTTCAGGCTGCATAATACTTCCAATTGCAGATGCTGACGCAGCAGCTGAACCCGAAATAGCACCAAACAGCATATTTGCAAGTACATTGACCATTGCAACTCCTCCAGGAATACCACCAACAAGTATACGGGCAAAATCAATTAGCCGAATTGCAATACCACCACTATTCATTATGTTTCCTGCCAATATAAAAAACGGGATAGCAAGAAGAGCAAAACTATCAAGGCCAGTTGCCATTCGCTGGGAAAAAGTAGTAAATGCAGGAATCAAGTCAATACTAACAATCATTGTAAGAATCCCGGAAATACCAATACTAAATGCAATTGGAACACCAATTACAAGAAGAGCTATAAAACTGAAAACGAGTACAAAAATTTCAAAAAACTCCATGTTGATTAATTTTTCCGGTAGGCATTTACCAAGTTATACATATTATCAATATCAAAATAGGTAATAAGAATTCCGCTGATCGGCAGAACGAGATAAACTACGCCAAGAGGCATTCCCAACGCAGCTGATTTTACTGAAAGATAGAAACGGGTATAAACCAGCCAACTGCCGCCTATCAGCATCACAACAATGGCAAACAGCACAACCACAATACTTATTATCATTTCCAACCGAAACTTTCTCTTTGGAGAACTGCGTTGAATAAGAAGATCTATAGCCAAATGTTCACGCTTTCCTGCCACATAGGCAGCGCCTAGAAGACCTACCCAAATCAACAGATATCCGGCCAATTCATCAGTGTAGCTACTGGGGGAGTTTAATATGTACCTGCTGGCTACCTGCCAGAGAACATCCAATACCAGGACACTCAAAAGAAAAACAAGTACCCATTCCAATGCTTTATCAATGGTTTTCCTTATGCTCATAATTTCTGATTTATTTAACGGCCTGAATCCGTATTATATAGGAATATATAACTTCATTATCTCTGTAACTTTCGAGAAGTGGTTGAACCATTTCAATAAATGGTTCTTTATCCGGGTAAATGACTTCAACACCTGCCTTTTGTACTTCATCCAATGATCTTTTCTCAGAATCAGCCCAAAGTTTTCGCTCTAATACAGCCGATTCATCAGCAGCTTGTTGTAACCATTTTCTCTCCTGTTCGCTTAATTTATCCCAGATAATTTTACTTACAACCAGCACATCTGGAATCGTCGTATGTTCATCTAAAGAATAATACTTACATACTTCATAATGACGTGATGTATAAAGACTAGGTGGATTATTTTCCGCTCCGTCCACTACTCCACTTTGTAAAGCTGTGTACAATTCGCCCCATGAAATTGGTGTTGCCGAACCACCAAGAGCCCGAACCATTTCAACAGCAGTAATACTGCGCATAACCCGAATTTTTAAACCCGCTAAATCAGCCGGAGCATGAATGGGTTTGTCTATTGTATAAAAACTGCGCGAGCCTGCATCGTAATACGTTAAACCGCGAATCCACTTGTCCTCGGTACTTAATAATAAGTCCTTTCCAATTTCACCATCCATTATTTTAAAGGAATGTTCTTTGGACTTAAAAATATACGGCAAGCCAAATACTTTATATGCATCTGTAAAGCTTTCCATAACTGCTGCTGAAACTTTTGTAATCGCCAGACTCCCAATCTGAACAAGTTCAACACATTGCTGTTCAGATCCTAATTGTTCTGCAGGATAGACCTCAATGGTCATTTTACCATTTGACAACTCGCCACAACGTTGAGCCATAAATTCCATCGCCTTATGGACTGGATGGTCAGTGGGGAGTCCATGTGCAAGTTTTAGCTCTGTTTTATCAGAAACACTACTGCAGGATACCAATGTGAAAAGCAAAATTCCTCCTAGAAAATAAATTATTCGATTGTATTTCATCCGACTGTGGTTGGTTAGTTTTTATATTTCTGTATTATTTGGAGAGCATCTTTACATTTTTCAGTAATGTAATTAAAATCTTTATTCGCTAATACTTCCTTTGGGAAAAGCTGTGATCCCATTCCCACACAGTGAACTCCAGCCTTTATCCATTTACTAAGGTTTTCCTCGTCAGGAGACACACCTCCAGTTGGCATAATACTCGCATAAGGCATTGGCCCCAATACTCCTTTCACAAACTCGGGACCTCCAACCGAAGCTCCAGGGAAAATCTTTACAACCTCGCAGCCAAGTTCATGAGCTCTGCCAATTTCTGTAACAGAACCACATCCGGGGCTCCAGGCAATTTTGCGTTTATTACAAACCTTTGCCATTCCCTCATCTATAAGCGGTGAAACAATAAAGTTTGCGCCTAATGCGATGTACATCGATGTTGTTCCCTCATCAATAATGGAACCAACTCCCATAATCATGTCCGGGCATTCTTTTGCCACCCACTGATTCAATTCAGCAAAAACCAAGGTAGCAAAATCACCACGATTTGTAAATTCAAATACACGGATACCACCTAAATAACAAGCTTTTACTACATTTTTGCAAAGTTCTACATCTGCATGATAAAAAACAGGGACAATACCGGTTTGCTTCATTGTCTCTGCTACTTGTATTCTTGTAAAACGAGCCATATCTTCTTAATTTCTATTATTTTAATCAACTATCGAGCGACCCTGCCAGACGCATCACCCCCCATTAGCTTCTCAACTTCTTCAACAGTTACCTGGTTAAAATCGCCATAAATGGTATGCTTAAGACAAGACGCAGCCACTGCAAAATTTAAAGCTTTCTGATCATCATCAGGCCATGTCAAGAGACCGTATATTAAACCACCCATAAAAGAGTCACCACCACCAACACGATCAACAATATGCGTAATCTGATATTGAGGAGATTCAAATAGCTTCTCGCCATTCCAAAGCACTCCTGCCCAACTGTTATGATTTGCATTTACAGAACCGCGTAAAGTAGTAATTACTTTTTTACATCTCGGGAAACGTGCTATAATTTGCTTTGAAACAGATTCATAAGCAGCACCTTCCACATGGCCACCAGTAACATCAACACCTTCCGGATAAATATCCAAAACCATAGCTGCATCTTCTTCATTGCCTAGAATAACATCAGTTCCAGCAACTAACTCGGGCATCACCTCCCCTGCCGTTTTACCATATTTCCAAAGGTTTTTACGGTAATTCAAATCACATGAAACAGTTATTCCTTTTTCATTTGCCTTCTTAATTGCCTCCAAGCAAACATCAGCGGCGCCTTGCGAAATTGCCGGTGTAATTCCTGTCCAGTGAAACCATTCTGCACCTTCAAAAACTGTGTCCCAATCAATCATTCCAGATTCAATTTCTGAAACGGATGAATGTGCCCGATCATAGACAACCTTACTTCCACGACTAACGGCACCAGTTTCAAGAAAGTAAATTCCTAAACGATCTCCACCGTAAACGATATTATTTACACCTACGCCATATTTTTTCAAATCCATTATACAAGCACGAGCAATATCATTTTTAGGCAGCCGGGTTACAAAATCAACATTCATTCCATAATTGGCCAACGAAACTGCGACATTAGCTTCACCTCCACCAAATGTGGCTGTTAAACTATCAGTTTGATTAAACCGCAAATATCCAGGTGTTGCCAATCGCAACATAATTTCTCCAAACGTTACAACTTTTTTATTCATTATTTTTCAATTTTCACTCAACTGTGCAATCGATTGCAATAATACGAATCCTTTAATTATTAGCCAACTCTAAATTCATTTTATTTGCAAATCACTGATTGAATTTCACTAAAAATTAAAATACTCTTTGGCATTGTTAAAACAGATATTTTCAACCATCTCACCTAACAGATTCATATCATTCGGTATTTCGCCATTTTCCACATCGTTTCCTATCAAATTACACAAAGTTCTTCTGAAATATTCATGACGTGTATAAGATAAAAAGCTACGTGAATCTGTTAACATCCCAATAAATCGGCTTAACAATCCCAGGTTGGAAAGTGCATTCATTTGCTTTTCCATACCATCTTTTTGATCAAGAAACCACCAACCAGAACCAAATTGCATTTTACCAGGAACTGAGCCATCTTGAAAATTGCCTAGCATAGTTGCATAAATTTCATTGTCTGACGGGTTAATATTATACAGGATGGTTTTTGCCAGCTTATTCTCCAGATCAAGACGATCCAGAAACTTAGCTAATGGCTGCGCAATTGGGAAATCACCAATTGAATCAAATCCAGTATCCGGACCAAGCTTAGAAAACAGCCTTGTACTGTTGTTACGTATGACTCCAAAATGATATTGCTGCGTCCATCCTTTTGCATGATCCATGATTCCAAATTCATATAACATGCATGACCTAAACTTGAGTATTTCTTTCTCTGTCAAACCATTCATTTCCCGAACTTTATCAAAGATTGAATTGATTTCGGTCATAGTGTAATCTTCTGCGTAAGCAGTTTCCAATCCGTGGTCAGATAATCTACAGCCATTATCATGAAAAAACTGATGACGCTTTTCAATTGCAACCATAAGGGCATCAAAGCTGTCAATTTCCACATTGCTAACGTTTGCCAACTGGTCAATGTAGTCGTTCCAGAACTCAGGTCGATCAACCATTGTTGCTTTATCTGGTCGCCATGCTGGTAGAACATTCACTTCAAATCCATCTGCTTTAATTGCCTGATGATACTCAAGCGAATCAATCGGATCGTCAGTTGTGCAAATAGTATGCACATTAGCCATTCGAATAATATTCCTACAAGAATATTCCTTCGTATTCAATTTAGCATTGCATTCATCCCATATTTCTTTTGCAGTTTCAGGACATAGCAACTTATCGATTCCAAAGAATTTTTTCAACTCGAGATGCGTCCAATGATAAAGTGGATTTCGTATTGCACCAGGAACAGTTTCAGCCCATTTCTCAAACTTTTCCCAATCACTGGCGTCGCCTGTGCAAAATTGTTCTTCTACACCATTCGTGCGCATAGCACGCCATTTATAATGATCGCCCGCCAACCAAATCTGAGCTAAATTCTCGAATTGTTTGTCTTCCGCTATTTCTTTAGGTGAGAGGTGACAGTGATAATCAAAAATGGGCATTTTTGCCGCATGTTCGTGATATAATTTCTGAGCGGTTTCTGTTTGCAACAGAAAATTCTCGTCCATAAATTTTTTCATTTTCATCAGGTTTTTGGTCGGTTTATTAATCTAATTTAAATAAACGTTTCAGGTGTCTATCGTATATATTTTCTTCGACACACCTACCAACCGTTTCAGCATTTTTCTCAAGCAAATCAGAATAACGTTCACCCATTTCAGCCGCCACTTTGTACCCTACATGAATTAACTGGCGAAAGTTCAAATTATAGTCAGGGTGTCCGGGAATATGGCGTAAAGCATCAGCAAATTTTTCAGATGTCCAACCAAGTACTTCTTCAGCTGTAGGAAGCATTGATTCATCGATATCAATCACATCAGCATAAGGCCCGCACAATTCATCCTTGCGTTCAAGGGCACTGGTGTATATTTCTTTGGCTGCAACCAGCGCTTCACCTCCCGAGACTGCCAATCCAATAACTTCTTCTAACCAGGTAGTTCCGGCCGTTTTAACATGCAAACCTTTATTATATTTTTTAATGACATCAGCCATAATTGGATAAATTGAGAATTTATCACTGCCAGAGTGTACACTTAATTTCAAGTCGGCAGGCAAACCGAATTCTTTTACAGCATAATCTATGACCAAAACATCTTGTTCAAATTCCTTTGCAAATTGGTCCAAATCACCCACATAATCCACCCCTTTATTAAAACGTCCGGTAAATTTTGGAGCAATAGTCTGCGCCGGAATTTTTTCATCAGCGATCATTTTCAGGATGAAAAACATATCCACAGGTGTTTGAGGAGATTCAACCTCATCCATCGAAACTTCAGTAATATAATTTCCTTCACCTTTCACGGCAAGAATATGCCGATAAATTTTACCGGCCTCTCTAACTGCAGCCAAATATTTTCCAGCCACCGAATCCAGCAATTCATCAGTAATCTTAATGGTCTCATCTATTCCTGGAATCGACACCTCTGTTCCTAATGAAACACATGAATTTTTAAACTTTACAACTTCTGCCTCATCGGAAACATTCCCAGTATAATCTGCAACATCCAGCGTGAAAAAATCAGAATATTGGATAAAACGATCCACATTCGATAAATTAATATGATCTGCATCCACACAATAGAACCCAGTCCAGCCAAGCGATTTGACTGCTTCATCTGCTTCTTTTCGTGTTCCCACAGGTTCGGAATGAACGATATTATGCTCCCTGTTTGATTTATTCCAAACAGGAGTTATTTCCACCCCACGAGCGTGGGCTTTCATTAATGCCCGCAACTGGGCTTGACCTTCATGATTAAAACGATCTCCTACTCCAAAACTGTATTTCCCAAGTATCATCTTCCTGATTATTATATTATTTTTCTTTACGTGTTAGTCTTCCGTGTGCGAACACGAAAGTAGACCAAATAATCATAGATTCCAATACGTATAGAACTAAAAGTTTGAAAAAATGTTATAAAAAACATTTCACCGTGTTCGCACACGAGTTTACTAATAATTTTTATAGATTTGTTCTGATTTGAATTGTAAAATTAAATAAAATCAATTATCAAACCACTAAAAAGAATACGAATTAAAGACATTGCCGAGAAAGCTAAAGTTTCTATTGGCACTGTCGACAGGGTAATCCATAACCGTGGGGAGGTCTCTCCTGCCACAAAAGAACTGATCCTCAAGATCATCAAAGAAATGGATTACCAACCCAATATAATTGCGAGTACTTTAGCTTCTAAAAAAGTATATCGTTTTGCAATCTTTATTCCTGAACCGATAAGCGAAGAAGCCTATTGGAATAAACCATTGGTAGGAATAAAAAGGGCATTTCAGGAAATTCAGCAATATGGGGTGGAGATAAGCACATACCAGTTTAAACAAAATGATCCATCATCATATAGTACTACTTCAAAAATGATCATGGAGAATAAACCTGACGGAGTGGTTCTGGCTCCCTTTTTCTCCAGAGAATCAGGAGAGTTTATTCAACAGCTTCAGAATCAAAAAATACCTTTCGTTTTTATTGACTCTAACTTTCCTGATTGTGATAAAATTAGTTTCATTGGCCAAAACTCCTATCAAAGTGGAGCGCTTGCGGCCAAACTATTCAATTTCTCATTACCGGAAAAAGCTTCAATTCTGGTCATTCATTTTGCAAAAGAGATGGATAACCAAAATCACCTGGTTCAACGAGAGAAAGGGTTTTACAAATATTTCAAAGATAATGATCCTAAAGAATATAAATCTCTGATAACCCTTGAAATCACGAATCCTACAGATAAAAGTTATTATAAAGAACTTGACAATGCTTTTAAAAAGAATACCGATCTGAAAGGTGTGTTCGTTACAAACTCACAAGGATATCGCGTTGCTCAATACCTTAATGAACGTAAAATTGAAGGTATTCGGCTTATTGGTCATGATTTAATCAAAGAGAATATCCAATTCGTTAAAAATGAAACCATCGATTTTTTAATTTGTCAGCGACCTGAAGAACAAGGATTCAATGCTGTAAATACACTTTTCCAGCATATCATTCTAAAAAAGGAAGTTCAGAAAGAGAAATTTACTTCGATTGATATTGTAACCAAGGAAAACATTGACTACTACAAAGAATTTAATTAAACGACCTATGAAACCAATCAGTTTTAGTGATTTAGAAAATAAAGTTTGTGTCATCACCGGAGGAGCTGGTGTTATCGGAGTAGAGATGGTAAAAGCAATGGCTTCAGTTGGTGTCAAAATAGCTATTGTAGATATTAATAAGGATGTTGCGATGAAAGTTGCAGCTGAATTATCAAAAGAATCGGGTTCTATCGTTATTGGAGTTGAAGCCAATGTATTAGATAAATCATCATTGGAAAATGCCAAAACAATCATCAATGAGCAGCTCGGAGATATTGATATGCTGATCAACGGAGCTGGAGGTAATCATCCAACGGCAACCACAAAGGTGGAACAAATGGATGAAAGTAGCATTGATAACCTGGAAGACACTTTCTATGGGCTTGAGATGGATGGTTTCGATAAAGTTTTTGCATTGAACTTTAAAGGAACCCTGCTTCCAACGATGGTTTTCACAAAAGACATGCTTAAAAATAAAAAAGGAGCCGTTCTCAATATCTCCAGTATGAATTCTTACAAACCATTGACTAAGATTCCTGCCTATTCTGCTGCAAAAGCTTCAGTTAACAATTTTACGGAATGGATTGCGGTGCACCTTGCAAAGGTTGGAATACGCGTAAATGCTATTGCTCCTGGATTCTTTATTACCAATCAAAATCGTTTTCTGGTAATGGATGAAAAAACTGGAAACTTCTCCCCTCGCGGACAGAAAATTGTTGATAATACCCCTATGGGTAAGTTTGGCGAGCCAGAAGATTTACAAGGAACTACTTTGTTTCTATTATCTGATATTTCAAGTTTCATTACAGGGATTGTGATTCCTGTTGATGGTGGATATAGCGCTTTTGGCGGAGTGTAACTTCTATGGGTACGAAGTGCAAGTTTTTGCATAAAAAACCAACAAGCAGTTTATTATCAAGAATCCAATTATCTAATATCTAAATATCCTAAATATGGCTATCGAGTTAAAAAAAGATTGTAAATACTCTTTGTTGGTTCCTACCAGCATGGGAATTCGAATAACACCCGTGAACGGACAGCCAGTTCATAGTAGTGACACCTTTAAAATGCAGGCTACCAGTGCAGAGACTAATGTTGCAAGTGTGTCATCATTTCTTGGATTACCAGTAAAAGTGCTCACCAATTTTGTCGCAAACAGTCCGATTGCTCAATTCATTAAAAGCAACTTAAAAAGTCGCCATATGGATTTTGAAGGCCCCGAAGTACCCCAAGGTGGTCCATGGGGTTATCGTCACCAATTTAATATTGCTGATAGCGGTTATGGATCACGCGGACCACGTGTGCATAATGACCGTGCTGGCGAAGTTGGACGCACCTTAAATGTGAAAGATTTTGATTTGGAACGCATTTTTGGAGAAGAAGGTGTACAGATTGTACATTTATCCGGACTGATTGGAGCGCTATCACCTGAAACCAGTACTTTCTGTCTGGAGATTGCCCGTGCTGCAAAAAAGTATGGGACAAAAATTTCATTCGACTTAAATTATCGGGCATCCTTTTGGGAAGGGCGAGAAAAAGAACTGAATGCAAACTTTACCGAGATTGCATCTGTTTCAGATATATTAATTGGCAATGAAGAAGATTTCCAACTTTGTTTAGGAATTAAAGGACCTGAGGCAGGTGGGAAAGATATTGAATCTGAGATTGATGGCTTCAAACAGATGATATACCGGGTAAAAGAATCGTTTCCAAATGCATCTGTTTTTGCGACGACCTTGCGTGAAGTAGTTAGTGTAAATGAACACTTATGGGGAGCAATCATGCTGGAAGGACAAGATAACTGGCAAGTGATATTACCACGGAGTATTAAAGTCCTTGACCGTATTGGCGGCGGTGATGGTTTTGTTGGCGGACTTTTATACGGAATACTCAAAGGATGGGAACCTGAAAAATGGCCTAAATTTGGATGGGCAACCGGAGCTATGGCAACCACTTTCCTTACCGATTATGCACAACCAGCTGATGAAGAAATGGTTTGGAGCATTTGGGAAGGAAATGCACGGGTAAAAAGATAACTTCATTGACTATTTGACTAATCACAATTTATCATTTAAAGAATGAATTCAGATGAACTAAAATTACGATTGAAAAAATTTGCTTTACGGATAATTAAACTATCTGAAAGTTTGCCAAATAATATGACTGGAAAAACGTTAAGCAACCAAATCATTCGTTCAGGTACGTCACCAGGTGCAAATTATCGTGCTGCATGTCTGAGTAAATCTGACAAAGATTTTTTGAATAAATTAAAAATGGTCGAGGAAGAATTAGATGAAACTTTATATTGGCTCGAACTCATAGTTGAATCTGGCTTAGTTAAAGCAGAACAATTAGACGATCTAAAGAATGAAAATCTTGAACTGTTTAGAATCATTGTAAGTTCTATAAATACAATGAAGAAAAAACTTAATTCTGAAAAAATTACGTCATAAACCTAATCGTAAATGGTAAATCATAAAATTGTAAATCATGTTGTACTATGAAATAGGATCACCAAGTCATGAATTAAGTGCTGAAGATCTGAAAAATGGACTTTACAAGGCATTAGATCAACTGAAAGATATTGACAAAGTTCTGGCAATCCCACCTGACTACACTCGGCTACCAAGCAGAGCTGGTGAACTCACAGAATTTACCTGGCAATATTACGGTAAAAAACTTACTGATGTATTACCTGCTTTGGGAACCCATAATCCTATGACTGATGAGCAAATTAGTCATATGTTTGGAACACTTCCTCCATCACTTATACGGGAGCACGACTGGCGAAATGACGTTGTGAATGTGGGAGAAGTACCTGCAGAATTTGTTCAAGAAGTTTCTGAAGGAGCCGTAAATTTCTCATGGCCGGCGCAGGTAAATAAGTTGCTTCTCATGGGTAATTATGATCTGATCCTTTCGATTGGTCAAGTCGTTCCTCACGAAGTTGTTGGAATGGCTAATTACAATAAAAATGTATTTGTTGGAACGGGTGGTGCTGAAGGAATTAACAAAAGTCATTTTGTTGGTGCTGCCTATGGAATGGAACGAATGATGGGACATGCAGACACTCCAGTGCGTAAAATATTCAACTACGCCTCTGAAAACTTTACCAACCATCTTCCTATTTTGTATGTTCAAACGGTCGTCGGATTAGACAAAACAGACGGAAAAGTTAAAACTCGTGGTTTGTTTATTGGTGATGATTATGAAGTTTTTGACAAAGCAGCCAAGCTCTCGCTTCAAGTGAATTTTGAAATGCTTGACAAACCGCTGAAAAAAGTGGTTGTCTGGCTGGACCCAACAGAATTCAAATCAACATGGCTCGGTAATAAATCAATTTATCGCACCAGAATGGCGATTGATGATAACGGAGAACTGATTGTACTGGCTCCAGCATTGAAGGAATTTGGGGAGGATGAAGAAATTGATCGTCTCATTCGCAAATATGGATATTTTGGAACTCCGGCAACATTAAAAGCATGCGATGAAAATGAGGAACTAAGAAAAAATTTAAGTGCTGCAGCACATCTCATACATGGTTCTTCCGAGGGAAGGTTTAGCATTACATATTGCCCGGGCAAAAAACCGGGAAATGTAACGAAAGAAGAAATTGAAAGCGTTGGTTTTAAATATGCCGACATCGATGAAGTCTCTGCAAAATACAATCCTGAAAAATTGAAAGATGGATTTAACATGGTAGGTGGAGAAGAAATCTTTTACATCTCCAACCCGGCAATTGGTCTCTGGGCTTTTAAAGACAGGTTTAAGTACTAGTAATTGGAAATTGAAATTTCTAGATGAAACTCACTGAAGTAAATTGGGGAATTATTGGTTGCGGAGATGTAACAGAAGTTAAAAGTGGCCCACCACTCTATAAATTGGATCGTTCAAATCTGGTTGCTGTTATGCGACGCGATGGAGCAAAAGCCGAAGATTATGCCAAACGGCACGGGGTTGCAAAATGGTATTCAAATGCAAATGAGCTGATTCATGATCCAAATGTCAATGCAGTGTATATTGCGACACCTCCAAACACGCATGCAGAATATGCCATCAAAGCGATGAATGCGGGGAAAGTGGCCTATGTTGAAAAGCCAATGGCCAAGAATTATGCTGAATGTCTGGAAATGATTAAGGTTTCTGAAGAAACCCAAGTACCTTTATATGTGGCATATTACCGTCGGGCTCTTCCTCAATTTTTGAGAGCGAAAGAATTGGTTGATTCAGGAACCATCGGAAAACCTTTAACTGTACATCTTCAACTTTATAAGCAAGCAATTGAAAAGGAGCAATCTAAAAAAGAAATGCATTGGCATGTGTTTCCGGAAATAGCCGGAGCTGGTCATTTTTATGATTTGGCATCACACCAATTAGATTATCTAGATTTCGTTTTTGGACCGATCATTAACGTTTCAGGACACGCAAAAAATATTGCGGGCTACTACCCTGCCGAAGATACTGTCTCTGCCTCCTTTGAATTCGAATCGGGAGTTATTGGCTCTGGAAGCTGGTGCTTTGTAGTTGATCATTCTTCAGAAAAAGATATTATTGAAATTACAGGTACCCATGGAAAAATAACCATGCCTTGTTTTGCAGCTGGTAACTTAAAATTGGAAACCTCGAATGGGATGCTTGAATTTCCAAATGAAAAACCTGAACATGTGGCAGGCGGTCTGGTTAAACTAATCGTAGAAGAGTTGACAGGAGGAGCGAAATGTCCAAGCACGGGCTTCTCAGGGGCCAGAACCAGCAAAGTAATGGAAGAAATAGTAAAAACCTATTATTCCAATTTAAAAGACTGACAAACAATTAAGAACAGACAAAAATTGACTTTATTCAATGAAATTCATTATTGACGATAAAATCCCCTATATAAAAGGAGCACTTGAACCATTTGGAAAAGTTATTTATCTCCCGGGCGCTCAAACAACACCTGAAGTTGTAAAAGATGCTGATGCAATTGTCACCAGGACTCGCACCATTTGCAACGAAAAATTACTGAATGGTTCTTCGGTAAAATTTATTGCAACAGCGACCATTGGTTACGACCACATCGATACGGAATATTGTAAGGAAAATAAAATTGAATGGACGAATGCTTCGGGATGTAATAGTAAATCGGTGGAACAATATATTGCTTCTACCCTATTTGTATTGGCAAAACAAAACGGATTTGGATTAAAGGGTAAAACAATTGGAATTGTTGGCGTTGGACAGGTTGGTTCCAAAGTGGCAAAAGTATGCGAAATTCTTGGGATGAACGTGTTGCTCAACGACCCGCCAAGAGCTCGAAAAGAAGGCGCTGAAGAGTTCGTCAGTCTGGAGGAGATCAAACAAAAAGCTGACATCATTACCCTGCACGTGCCTTTAAACATGAGTGGCGAAGATGCCACGTTTCACCTGGCTGACACACTTTTCTTTCATGGATTAGCTAAATGTCCAATTCTGATTAACTCTTGTCGTGGTGAAGTGATTGATTCATTTGCTGTAAAAACAGCTGTTGACAATGGAATAATTTCAGGCCTTGTGTTGGATTGTTGGGAGAACGAGCCAAACATTGATTTGGAATTAATGGACAAATGTGATTTGGCAACACCACATATTGCTGGTTATTCCAAAGACGGAAAAGCAAATGGAACCAGCATGAGCATTCAGGCAATCAGCCGGAAGTTCAAATTGGGAATTGACAACTGGCAAGCATCAGGTGTTGAAACTCCTAAAAATACAATTATTGATATTAATGGAAAAAACTTATCTGAAGAAGAAATCATAGCTCGATGTGTGCTGTTGACATATGATATTCGCGAAGACGATGAACGCTTAAGAAAGAATCCGGAAAAATTTGAAAAACTTCGTGGTGATTATCCACTTAGAAGAGAGTATCCGGTTTATTCGGTCAAAATAAAAAATTCAAGTCAGAGCATAATAAATACACTTCAAAAAATTGGATTTCAAGTAATAGAATAGATATCAAAACAAATAATAAAATGAAAAAATTAGCAGACATAGGTTTAATCGGGTTGGCCGTAATGGGTGAAAATCTGGTTTTAAACATGGAAAGTAAAGGCTATACAGTAGCTGTCTACAACCGCACCGTCGAGAAAGTCGACAAATTTATTAATGGCCGTGGTGCCAATAAAAAATTTAAAGGAGCTCATTCTATTGAAGAACTTTGCGCTTCGTTAGAAAAGCCTCGAAAAGTGATGATGTTAGTAAAGGCGGGGCAACCGGTAGACGATTTTATTGATCTGATAATTCCTCACCTGGAAGAAGGCGATATAATTATTGACGGTGGAAATTCACATTTTCCAGATACTATTCGCCGTGCCGAATATGTGGAAAGCAAAGGATTACTTTACATCGGAACCGGTGTTTCCGGTGGTGAAGAAGGTGCTCTTTTAGGACCATCCATCATGCCAGGTGGATCACCTGCTGCATGGCTTGCAGTTAAAGATATTTTTCAATCGGTTTCTGCCAAAGTTGAAGATGGATCTCCTTGTTGTGATTGGGTTGGAGAAGGCGGTGCCGGACATTTTGTAAAAATGGTGCACAACGGGATTGAGTACGGCGACATGCAAATTATCACTGAAGCCTATCAATTAATGAAAGAATTACTTGGCATGTCAGCTGATGAGATGCATGAAGTATTTAAAGAATGGAACAAAGGCGATCTGGATTCTTATCTGATTGAAATTACCCGTGATATTTTAGGATTCAAGGATGAAGACGGAGAGCCAATGGTTGAAAAGATTTTGGATACTGCAGGACAAAAAGGTACTGGTAAATGGACGGGAGTGGCCGCTCTGGATATGGGTATTCCGTTAACATTGATAGGAGAGTCAGTTTTTGCACGTTGTCTTTCTGCACAAAAGGATTTGCGTGTTGAAGCATCGAAAGTCATCAGTGGCCCGACACCTAAATTTGACGGAGATAAAACTCAAATGATCAACGATTTGAAAGACGCTTTATTCGGAGCTAAAATCATTTCGTACGCACAAGGATACAACCTGATGATGGAAGCTGCCAAGGAATATGGATGGAACCTAAATTACGGTGGTATTGCATTAATGTGGCGCGGCGGTTGTATCATTCGCTCCGTGTTCCTTGCAGATATTAAAAAGGCATTTGACAAAAACCCAAGCCTGGCAAACTTGCTGCTTGATCCATATTTTAAAGAAATTGTTGAAAAAGCACAGGCTGGTTGGCGACGTGTTTGTGCAACTGCACTTACCAACGGAGTTCCGGTACCTGCATTAACTTCAGCTCTTTGCTACTTTGATGGTTTCCGTAGTGAACGTTTGCCTGCAAACTTATTGCAAGCTCAACGTGACTATTTCGGTGCACATACTTATGAGCGTATTGATAAACCAAGAGGTGAATTTTTCCATACAAACTGGACTGGCCGAGGCGGAGACACTGCGTCTACAACATATGTAGTATAAACATATAACTAATTAAACATAAAAAGGATCCAACTGGTTTTTGTAACTTTAGTTGGGTCCTTTTTCATTTTATAAAATTGCCATTTCAGGGTTCTTTTCAATGATAGTGAATTTAATTAATCAATTATGAAAACACTTATTCTATTCAAGCAAATTCTTGCACTAACCTTTGTTATAATCACATTTGCAGCTTACGGGCAGAAGGATATGCTTTGCATAGGTGCTCACTGGACAGAGGACCTGGCAAACCTTAAAATGAAAGAATTTGCTGGCTCATGGAACGACTTGCGATCATGGGAAGAGCGAGCAAATATGATCAGGCAGGGAATTATTGATGGTCTGCAAATTGAAAACATGCCTTCAATTTCAGAAGAGTTCGATCCGGTAGTAACGAAAACTCACCAAATGGATGGGTACATCATTGAAAATATCTACATCAAAAGCTTTCCAGGTTTTTACATTACTGGCAATCTATACAGACCAATGGAAACGCATGGAAAACATGCGGCAATCCTTTGTCCTCATGGGCACATGCAGGATAAACGTTTAAAAGAAGATGTGCAAAAAAGATGTGCTGTGCTTGCTAAAATGGGTGCACTTGTTTTTGCCTACGATATGATTGGATATGCCGATTCGAAACAAGTCACACATAAAGTGCCAATTGCACTTTTACTTCAAACATGGAACAGCAAACGAGTACTCGAATACTTGTTATCCAGGCCAGATGTTGACTCGGAAAGAATAGGAATGACTGGTGGATCGGGTGGCGGAACACAAACTTTTATACTGACTGCAATAGATAACCGAATTAAAGTCTCTGTCCCTGTAGTGCAGGTATCTGCCCATTTTTTTGGTGGTTGTGTTTGTGAAAGTGGCATGCCTATTCATAAAAGTGATCATCACCAAACAAATAATGTGGAGATTGCAGCTTTATGCGCCCCTCGCCCACTTCTTATTATTTCAGATGGGATGGATTGGACAAAAAATACTCCGATCATTGAATATCCATATATTCAAAAAGTATATTCATTATACAATGCAGAACACCGTGCTGTTAACGTTCACTTCCCAACAGAAAAACATGATTATGGCTACTCTAAACGATCTGCGGTCTATATTTTCCTGGCTTACCATTTACAATTGGATACATCCAAGGTTCCATTTGACGGAAGTATCCAGGAAGATTTTGTAAAAGTTCTCCCGGAAGATGAATTACGTGTTTTCAATATTAACTATCAATTACCCAAAGATGCTTTGGTTGGCGATAATGCTGTAATGGACTATCTGGATATTCATTAAATGGTTCATTTCCCTTTTCCAACTAATCGTAAATTGGCTGTGCCAGTCTAAAAACAATTCAATCCCTATTTGATTTTTCATTTAAATAGCATTACTTTGTATTTCAAAGTACTTTACAATGAAAAACGAAGAAATTTATTTGAAAGAAATAAAAGAAATCAGGCAATTAATGGAACAATCCAGTCGGTTTCTTTCATTAAGTGGTCTTTCTGGTATATTAGTTGGATTGTACGCGCTAATTGGTGCATTCGTTGCTTACCAAATGATCTACCTTCCTCCATCTTTGTCCCTTCGCAAAATTTTTCCCGGAGAACAAATAACAAACTTGATTCTTCTTGGTAGTGCCGTCCTCGTGATCTCGTTAATTACAGTACTCTGGCTCACTTATGGCAAAGTCAAAAAGTCCGGCAAAAAGTTCTGGAATCTGGGATCAAGACTGATGAGCATGCATCTTGCTGTTCCACTTATTACCGGAGGCATCCTTATTCTAATTTTCATTTTCAGAGAAATCTACAGCATCATATCTCCCTCGTGCCTTGTATTTTATGGATTGGCATTGGTAAATGCAGCAAAATTTACTCGTCAAGAGATATTTTATATGGGATTGCTACAAATATTTCTAGGTATTTTAGCAGCCCTGCTTCCCGGTTACGGATTATTCTTCTGGGCACTGGGATTTGGACTTATTCATATTATCTATGGAATTGTGATGTTCGTCAGATACGAAAAGAACTCAATAACAGCGTGAAAAATATATTTCAACAATTGGATAAAGCATTTGAGAACAAAATCAGACTAGGTACCATGTCTATTCTGTTGGTCAATGACAAGTCATCATTTAATGATTTAAAGGAAACTCTACAGGTTACTGATGGAAACCTTGCAAGTCATTTAAAATATTTAGAGAAAGAGGAATATATATTGGTTCGAAAAAGTTTCATTAATAGAAAACCAAATACAGTTTATTCCATTACAGAAATAGGAAAACTGGCTTTTGAGAAACATTTGAATGCGCTTGAAGAAATATTAAAAAACCGATAATTTTTTTTGTATTTGAACTTTGCATTTCAAAGTTCTTTTTATAAAAACAATAAAACAACAGAATCATGAAAACAAATGAAGTCTTAGGAAAAAGTAATGTGACAATTAACTGGCAAATCACACTAAAAGTGGCAACCATTGCTGCAGTTGCAATACTCCTGTTGATCCCAAAGTTTATGATTATTGGTCTGATTGACGATCGCCAGAAAACAGCTGATGAAGCAAAAAATGAAGTAATGCAAAAATGGTCTTTTGGGCAAACTATCCGTGGACCGGTGCTAACCATTCCGTATATCGAGAAAGTATACGACGACAAACAGAATCTGATAAGAGAAGACATTCACGATTGTCATTTTCTACCCGAAAAATTGATGATTAAAGGTGACATCATGCCTAAAGAACTTCACAGGAATATCTACAAGTCTGTCGTTTATGAATCAGAAATTCTTCTTTCAGGAAATTTTACGAAACTTCAATTTGATAAACTTAGAATTAACCCATCAGATGTATTGTGGGATAAAGCAGAAATAGCAATTGCCATTAACGATCTTCGGGGGATTAATGCAAACGTTATTCTAAAATGGGGAGATAAAACGTTAACATTCTCACCGGGAATGGACAACAAGCAAATTGGAGACAAGGGTGTTTCCCTCAATCTTCCTTTAAAGGGCACAGACGATTTTCCAACCAGCTTTTCAATCAACCTCCAGTTAAAAGGTTCTGATGCCTTAAAATTTGCACCACTGGGAAAAATAACCGAAGTGAATTTAAAATCAAGCTGGAATGATCCCGGCTTTCAAGGTAATTTCTTACCTGCAAATCGTGACATCACCGAGCAAGGTTTTTCGGCCTATTGGAAAGTATTGGACTACAACCGAAATTTTCCACAAGAATGGAAAGATGAAAATTATAAGATCAACAATGATGATTTCGGCGTTGAATTAGTAACCATTGCAGATCACTACCATAAAAGTTTGCGAAGTGCAAAGTATTGTATCCTGGTCATCCTGTTAATGTTCCTTTCGTTTTTTCTGAATGAAATAATCACCAAGCAACGAATTCACCCCTTCCAATATATCCTGGTGGGCTTTGCATTGATCATTTTCTATCTGTTACTACTATCGATCTCCGAACAATTAGGCTTTAATTTAGCATACCTAATTGCCTCAATCTCTGTCATCGGACTAGTTCTGGCTTACTCCAGAAGTTTTTTAAAAACCTGGGCTAATAGCTTTTTACTTTCCTCCATTCTGGGATTTTCGTTTCTATTTATTTTCATTCTACTACAAATGGAAAATTATGCCCTTCTGGTTGGAAGCATCGGATTATTCTGCATACTTGCTTTAACAATGTTTTTTACCAGAAAAATTGACTGGTATATTGAAGAATAAAATCAAAAAAGTGTTTAAGGATGGTATTTATACAAACCAAATATCATCCTTAAGCTTTCTTGAAATAATCTTTACCAGCATTACAAATGGGACATTTATAATCTTCCGGTAATTCTTCAAAAGGCGTTCCTGCTGGAACTCCCATGGACGGATCACCTTCTTCAGGATCATACGTAAACCCGCATATCTGGCATACAAAATGATCATCGGAACTGCCCTCTGTTTGCACTTCTTTTTCAGTTACTTCACGTTGGGGAGGATCTTGTTCATTTTCAAGTTTGTCTTGTTCAATATAGGTTGGAGAATTCTTAGGCGATAGCATTTTATATTTCTCACGGTAATATTTATAGGTCAAAGGATCATCACCACTTAGCACATCACTCTCCACAACTTCACCAACAATTAGCCAATGTGTTCCCAAATCCACCATTTCCCGAACTTCGCAATCAAACCAGGCAACAGCACCATCTAAAACAATTGGAGATCCGGTTTTTGCCTGCTGAACATTCACTTCAGCAAATTTATCCAAATCACTGGCAGACATAAATCCAAAATCGCCAATCAATTTCATATTAACATCCTGCTTCAATACCGAAACAGAGAAGGCCTCGGCTTGCTGAATTACCTCCAGGCTTTCATTGTCCTTATGGCAGGAAATTGCTATTTGAGGAGGCTCTGAAGTCACCTGAAAAACTGTATTGGCAATATAACCTGCCTTCTTACCATTATATTCTGATGCCACCAGGTACATCCCATATGACATTTTATGAAAAGCTTTAAACTTCATTTGCAATTGATTTAATATTATCAACTATAAAATTGGGCAGAAATCATTAAAAAGCCTATTTTGTTTCCTTTAATTTTAAAATAAACTAATTGTCCGTTAAGCAAGCTGAGCTTTCTCATTTTTATTTCCTGCAATTATAGACTTCTTTAAAAATTCGTAATTGATTGTTTATTTTTGTCACAGATATTGCGAATGTAAATTAGGATATAAAATATAAAACCTTAGATAATGTATAAAAAACTGTTTTTAATAACACTGCTTGCCTTATTAATCTCCAGTCAAGCATTTACTTGCACAAACTTTTTAATTACAAAAGGAGCATCCGTTGATGGTTCGACCATGATCACTTATGCAGCAGATTCACACACGCTGTACGGAGAGTTGTATTATCAGCCGGCAATGGATCACCCTGAAGGTGCCTTGCGCGATGTTTATGAATGGGACACAGGCAAATTTATGGGCAAAATCCCCGAGGTGTCTCACACCTATAGTGTAATTGGTAATATGAATGAATTTCAGTTGGCAATTGGCGAAACAACCTATGGTGGCCATAAAGAATTGCAAAGTCAGGAAGGCGCAGTTATGGATTATGGCAGCTTAATTTACATTGCTCTTCAACGTGCGAAAACAGCTAGAGAAGCTATTGAAATTATGACTAGCCTTGTTGAAGGATATGGCTATGCCAGTTCTGGTGAATCATTTTCTATTGCTGATCCAAATGAAGTTTGGATTTTGGAAATGATTGGAAAAGGTGAAGGCGAAAAAGGGGCTGTTTGGGTGGCTCAGCGAATTCCTGATGGATTTATTAGCGGACACGCAAATCAGGCAAGAATTACTACTTTCCCATTAAATGATTCACAGAATTGCATTTATTCCAAAGATGTTATTTCATTTGCGCGTGAAAAAGGGTGGTATGACGGTATGAATAAAGATTTTAGTTTCTCTGACGTATATGCTCCGGTTGATTTTGGTGGTGCTCGTTTTTGTGAAGCTCGGGTTTGGGCCGGATTCAATAAGGTAGCATCAAATATGGATCAGTACACCGAATATGCCAAAGGAGTAATTGAGCATGGTGGTGAAAATAATTTTGCTACGAATCGTATGCCGTTATGGATTAAGCCCGACAAAAAAGTCACTGTAAAAGACGTGATGGAAATGATGCGCGACCATTTTGAAAATTCAGATTTGGATATGACAAAGGATTTGGGTGCAGGACCATATAAATTGCCTTATCGCTGGAGAGGACTGACCTGGCAAGTTGATTCGGTTGAATATTGTAACGAACGCGCCATCTCTACACAGCAAACGGGCTTCTCGTTCGTAACGCAAAGCCGTTCGTGGTTACCTGATCCAATTGGTGGAATCCTCTGGTTTGGTGTCGATGATACTTACAGTACTTGCTATGTGCCTATGTATTGTGGCATCAACGAAATTCCGGAATGTTTTAAAGTTGGAAATGGCGACTTGCTTACTTATTCGCCAACTTCTGCTTTCTGGACATTTAATAAAGTTTCGAATCTTGCATATTTACGCTACGACGATATGATTGGACACATACGTGAACTTCAATCAAAAATTGAGGGCCAATTTATCTCTTATACGCCTGCAATTGACAGGGCCGCCAAAATGTTGTATGACGATGAAGGTGACTTGATTGCCCGTAACTTCCTCACTCAATATTCTGTGAACGAAGCTAATAACATGACTGCAAACTGGGAAAAGCTTTTCGAGTATTTGCTGGTTAAATATATTGATGGAAACATCAAAAAAGAGAACGACGGAGTTTTCGAAAGAAACGAGTATGGCCTTCCTGCAGATCCGGATCAACCAGGCTACCCTGAGTGGTGGTACAGAGCCATTGTAAACAGTACCGGAGAACATTTCAAGGTACAAGGAAGCGCGGGACATTAAAAAGAAACGGCAAATATTTTTGCAGGACAATAATAATTGCTATTTTTGCGCAAAATTTTGCAATCTCTTACACGCTGAAATGTGTAACATTGCCCTAAAACTTAAAGAAGATGGATTTAATTAAAGTTGTAGAAAACGCCTTTGAGGTTGAAAACAACCTACCAGCGTTTAGCGCCGGAGATACCATCACTGTTCACTATAAAATCCGTGAAGGAAACAAAGAACGTATCCAGGATTATCGTGGTGTAGTGATTCAGGTAAAAGGTACTGGTGTAAATAAAATGTTCACCGTTCGTAAAATGTCAGGAAACATTGGTGTTGAAAGAATTTTTCCAATGAGTTCTCCTTTTATTGAAGGCGTTGACATTAACAAAAAAGGTAGTGTTCGTCGTGCACGTATTTTCTACTTACGCGAACGTACCGGTAAGAAAGCCCGTATCAAAGAAAAAAGATTCTAAGATTTTTATCTCAAGATACAAAGCTCCCAAAAATGGGGGCTTTTTTTATGCTTTATCAATTTATTTGGATTGTCCGATTACTGAAAAGAACTCAGCAATTACAGTTGCATGATCAAATGCAAGCGTTGGCAATTGATCAATCTTAAACCATGCAGCTTGTGCAGCATCATCTGCACCTTTTACGATTGCATCTTTCTCGGCAAAACCACAAAATACAATGGAAATAACCCGTTCGCGAGGATCGCGATCAATGGCATCATAAGTTTTAAACTGAGAAAGGCTTTTCAATTTCAGTCCGGTCTCTTCCTCCAACTCCCTCAAACAAGCATCTTCCAACAATTCATCCGGATCCACAAAGCCTCCGGGTAATGCCCAGCTTCCTTTAAAAGGCTCCTTCCCTCTTTCGATCAATAAAATTTCTGCAGTTTCTTTCTTTAATACCAGTGCATCAACAGTCAGTGAAGGGCGTGGATATTTATACGTATACATAGACTTTCGTTATTGGTTGCTCTGTAATATTCGTTTCATCACACGCATTTTATGAGTATACCGTTTAGTATCCACATTAAAAATTCCAAATTGATCAACATTATCAATCCGAACCTTTCCGGAAGCATGAATGATTTTTCCTTTTTCCCAAATAATTCCAACATGAATAATATTACCTTCTTCATCATCAAAAAAGGCCAAATCGCCAGGCAATGCTTCTTCCACAAAAGAAAATGCCACCCCATGGTGAACTTGCTCGCTGGCATCTCGCGGTAGAAAAACACCGGCTTGCTTATAAATAATCTGCGTTAAGCCAGAGCAATCCACTCCAAAAGGAGATCTCCCACCCCATAAATAAGGAGCGTTAAAATAAAGTAAGGCTTGCTGAATCATAAAATCCCGCACATCATCTGGCTGGATATACATATATTTACCCGTCATTGGGTAAACTTCTTTATTAATTGAAAATTCCTTTTTATAGGGTCTCCAACATGGCAACGTACTTCCAGCAACCACCATCATGGTCTGTTCTTCGTTCACCCGAATAATATTAAAGATATCGGTAGAAACTGCTGCTGGGGCATTGGTAATCTTCTGGAAAGCTCTTTCAGATAAAGGAGTTATCATTTTATGATCAACCCAGCCTTCGTAACCGTCATATTCCAGTTTGACACGACTCCAACCCATAAATTGTTCATGCACCAAAAAATGTTCTCCAAATAAAATCTGGCTGGTCATTTCACTTCTTTCTGAAGGATCTTTCCTTAGAGGAATAATACTTAAGCCGGAAATCCCGTAAATCATCAAAGAAATTATTAATTTTATATTCTTCAAAGATAAAAACATCAGTTTTAGATATCCAGCATAAATGATGTCTTTAAAAAGGTATTTATGAAAAAGTTATTAACTCGAATCGCAAGGTATTATCACTTTTTTTTCATCGCATTTGTATTTCTGGCATCAATCGTACTTCTCTATTGGTCAATTCCTGGAGAAAGCCGATTCAAGTATGAATTTCAGAAAAATGCTCCCTGGCGTCATGAAACCCTCGTAGCTCCATTCAACTTTGCCATTTTAAAAACTGATGAAGAAATAAAAACGGAGAAAGACTCTTTACAGAAAGAATTTGTTCCGTATTTGGTGATGGACACCATAACCGGACAAAACTTTGTAAATGAGCTTAGTATTGAACTTTCCGTCTTTAAGGATTCCATTCCAAAAATTAATGTCCTAACTCAATACTTATCAGACATTTATAAAGATGGTATTTATGCTCAATCCATAGAAACATCCACGGAATTAGCAGGAAGAGATGCTGTTAACTTAATTCGAAATAAGATTGTCACTCGTATTCCAACGGAACGATTGTATTCGTTAAAAAGTGCCTACAAATCAATGAATGACTCGGCCAGAGTTATATTTGGTGATAAATTCAATGACTTCACCAGTTCTATAAACCTTATTAGTTTCATCCAGACCAATGTTTCTTATGATCAGGAAAGAAACGACCAGGAATTAGAGAAATTATTAGCATCAGTCTCTGTCTCGCTGGGTATGGTGCAGGCTGGAGAACGCGTAATTTTTAAAGGCGATATAATTACTCCGGATAGATTCCTGGTATTGGAATCATTAAAAAAATCTTACGAGACAAAACGCGGACAGGACATTGACAGGTATTTAATTATTCTGGGGAAAGCAATACTAATTGCAGCATGCATGTTAATCATGGCTTTTTACCTGGCATATTTCCGGCCAGAGATTTTCAATCAAAAACGTCGCCTGAGTTTCATTTTTCTCTTAATCATATTGATGGTATTTGTATCGCGATTTATCAATGATCAGGATTTCATCAACCTGTACGTGGTGCCAATTGCTATCTTACCAATCCTGTTGCGCATTTTCTTCGACTCAAGAACTGCTATTTTTGCTTTGCTTGTTACATCTATCCTGATCGGATATTTTGCACCTAATAATTACGAATACATCTTCTTAAATCTGGTAACCGGCATCATTGCCGTATTTAGCCTTGATAAACTTCATAAACGATCACACTTAGTACTAACAGCACTATGGGTGTTTGTAAGTTACACCGTGATTTTCCTTTCGCTTTCGATGGTACAGGAAGGTAATATTGAAACCATCCAATGGAGAGAGCTTCAATGGTTTGGAGTAAATGCTTTATTGGTATTGCTTGCCTACCCTCTTATCTACATTTTTGAAAAGTTGTTTGGCTTTGTTTCCGATGTTACTTTGATGGAGCTGGCTGACACCAATCAACCACTATTGCGAAAACTATCTCAAGATGCGCCCGGAACATTTCAACACTCGCTACAAGTTGCGAATTTGGCAGAAGAAGTAATTATTCGAATTGGCGGTAATCCATTCTTAGTTCGTGCCGGAGCGCTTTATCATGATATTGGCAAAACAAACCAACCTGCCTATTTTATTGAAAACCAAGCAGCAGGCATGAACCCTCATCAGCAACTGGATCATAAAAGCAGTGCAAAAATAATTATCGACCATGTTACATACGGTGAAAAGCTTGCACACAAACATAAGCTCCCCGAGATGTTAATCGAATTCATTACCAGCCACCACGGAACTACGCAAGCTAAGTATTTTTATACCATGCACAAGAATGAGAATCCGGGTAAAGAGGTCGACATCAAAGAATTCACTTATCCGGGGCCTCCACCAAAAAGCAAAGAAACTGCCGTTGTTATGCTTACAGATGGTATTGAAGCTGCTGCCAGAGCCTTGAAAGAAAAGACCTATGACAATTTAAAAGCGCTCATTGAAAACATGGTTGCACAAAAGCTGGAATCCGGCCAGATGGAAAATGCAGACCTGACACTTAGAGACATTAAAGTTTACAAAGAAACGATTTTGGAAAAGCTAATGAACATCTACCACATTCGGATTGAATACCCTGAGTAAGTATTTGTTAAGACTTTTCAATCATTAGCAAAGCTTTATCTACAGCTTCTTCAAAGGAGCTAAATATATATTCATCGCCTATTAGTGAGCTTATCTGCGATTTGTCAAGTTCATTTTTAACATCGCTATTAACACCAGAAAGTATCACTGTTGTATTCGATTTTCTTAGAATCCGAATTGATTCTTTAAAATTGTGAATACCAGTTGCATCAATAAAAGGAACATGTCGCATCCGAATAATCAGCATTTTATTATTGATACCAATACTTTTTATCACTTCGCTATACTGTTTTGCCGAGGCAAAGAAGAAAGGTCCGCTAATCTCATATATTGCCAATTCTTTCGGCAAATCAGAGTAATCAGCTAACACATCACTATCAACTGTTGATAATCCATTTTTGCCAACGTCTGTCATCCTCTTCATAAAAAGAACAGATGAAAGAACAACTCCAATCTGGATTGCAATTGTCAAATCAACCAATACCGTTAAAAAGAATGTAGTTAGTAAAATAATTGCATCAAACCACGAGCCTTTCAAAATTGAATAAAACGACCTCCATTCGCTCATATTATAAGCAACCACAACCAGAATCCCTGCAAGACAAGACATTGGAATTAGTTTTGCCCATTGTCCAAAAAACAGCATAATCAGTAACAACGTTACTGCATGAACCATTCCTGCAATCGGAGTCCGACCGCCATTTTTCACATTTGTAGCTGTGCGCGCAATTGCTCCGGTAGCAGGAATTCCGCCAAGCAATGGAGTAAAAACGTTAGCAATTCCCTGCGCAATTAATTCAGTATTTGATCGGTGGTTTCCACTTATCATCCCATCTGACACCACAGCTGACAAGAGCGATTCGATGCCCCCCAACAAAGCAATAGTTAAAGCAGGACCAACGTATCCCCCTAAATCTGACCACTGAAATTCAGGTAAATCAAAACTAAAATTTGAATGTATTTCACCAAAAAATGTTTCGATCGTCACCACTTGAAACCCAAAAATCTGAACAACAATAGTCATTACAATTATTGCGATAAACGATCCGGGAATTTTCTTTGAAAGTAATTTTGAATAAACAGTTACTAGTATCGAACCAATTGCAATGAATACAGAAGTGATATTTAACTCTGATACATGCTGAAAAATGAATGACCATTTATCCAGAAAAGCTGCAGGTATTTTTTCAATATTCAGACCGAGCACATCTTTAACCTGCGAAGAAAATATAACCAGGGCAATTCCACTGGTAAAACCAACGATCAATGGATGAGGAAAATAGCGCAAGAGTGCACCTAATCTCAATAATCCGAAAGCAATTAAGAATACGCCGGCCATTATCGTTGAAATAATCAAACCATTAATTCCATACTGCTCAACAATTCCGTAAACAATTACAATAAACGCCCCCGTGGGGCCTGCAATCTGAACCCTACTTCCTCCTAAAAGTGAGATAATAAAACCTGCAACAACAGCCGTAATCAAACCTTTTTCTGGTGAAACTCCGGAAGCAACAGCAAAAGCAATTGCCAAAGGCAACGCAACAACACCAACAACTACACCTGAAAATATATCAGAAGTAAGCTCTTTCTTGCTAATCCCTTGTTTTACGAGTGTGTAAAACTTAGGCAAAAAAAGTCTTTCCATTAAAATACTATTTTTATCCTACTTATGTTCCTGATTAAGGCGGACCGGATTGGTTAAACCAATATCATCACGTTAGACCGGAGGGTCTTTTTCAGGTAAAATGAATCCCGCACATCATCGACGATAACACACAAACTTCATCGTCTTTAGGCAGGCTGCAAAATTAATCGATTTTTAATCATTGATTCAATCAATCTCAAGAAAAATTCTATTCTTAAGAATTTACACATATTCAAATTGAAAAGTAAGATGCTGGAAAAGAAATTCATCTTTCAATATTTGTATCATCTGATCATGTATTTCTTTGGTCTCTGATATTTTCAAATCTTTCGTTAATACAACATGACCTTCAAAATGAATTGTTTTATCGGTAAGCCTCCAAATATGAATATGATACACTCTTCGGACGCCCTCCACTTTTAACAATCGCTCACCAACAACAACCGGATCAACATTGGGTGGGCCAAACTGCATTAGTATGCCAGTGGATTCTTTTAAAAGCTGATATGTTTGAAAGATTAAGTAAAAACTGATAAAAAGGGTAATTAACGGATCAATCCAATACCATTGAAAATACCAAATAAAAACAGCACCAACAATTACGGCCATTGATGTGAGTGCATCACCCAATAAATGAAGATAGGCAGCTTTTATATTTAAGTTGCTGTCTTTTTCACTATGCAGTATAAATACAGAAAGTGTATTTGCAATCAATCCCACCAAACCTAATCCGAACATCCATCTAAAATCAACTTCAGTAGGATCAATAAATCGTCCAACAGCCTCAACAATCAAATAGAAAGAAACGGCAACCAATACCAATCCATTAATAAATGCAGCAAGTATTTCCGCTCGTCTAAAACCAAAAGTACTCTGTGTTGTTTTTTTTCGATCAGCAATCCGGTCTGCGACATATGCCAGCAACACAGCCATGCTGTCACTAAGATTATGCAAGGCATCGGAAATCAATGCTAAACTTCCTGAAATCAGCCCTCCAATGACCTGTGCTACTGTTATTAACACATTCAGAATAAATGTAATCCCCAGCTTATGATGTTTATGTATGTGCGACATAATAAAAAAACAAGTTTTTTAAAATGAAAGTTCATATATTTAATACTTTCAAATTTACAATAATAAGAACTATGAAAACATTTACCCCAGTCTTAATTCTTCTAATATCATTATTTATTGCAAATTCATCCAGCGCACAAATTGTGATGGATATTAGTAAATTATTTAATGATATCGGTGGTGAAAATCATTTCGAGCGCAACAAACTTGCATACGAAGATATTAAAGGTTCTCCCTATTTACAGGAAGACTTTATCGAAGGATTGATCATTATAAATGATAGTTCTTTATACAAAGGAGTACCAATGCGCTATAATGTATACAATGAAATAATTGAATTTGAACATCCTAATGGAACTATTCTGGAAATCGATAATCCAGATCAATTTAGGGAATACATTATTAATGATCAGGCTTTTATCTATCACACTTTAGCAAAAACAAATAAAAATGAAAAAGGATTTTATGAAGTACTTGTGAGCGGCAAACTTACATTAGCAAAAAAATACAACATCGAATTAAAAGATCCTCTACCACCACAAGCATACAAAGATGCTAAACCCGCCGAGTTTAGCTTTAAACCCAGTTACTACTACATCATAAAGGGAAATCAAATTAGTGAAGTGTCCAATGAAAAAAATCTATTGGAGGCCATATCAAGCAATCAAAATAATATCAAATCTTATATCAAAAAGAATAAGCTAAAGGTGAAAAAAGAGGACGATCTTAAAAATATCATTGAGTATTATAATAGTCTATAGCAGACAGATTAAAATATATTTCCAAATACCCTATTTTTAAATCCACCCGGATTATATTTGCAACTAATGGAAATTACATTCATATTAGTTGAACCTTCGACACCCGAAAATGTGAGTGCTGCTGCCCGCGCTATCAAAACAATGGGTTTTAAAAAGTTAAGATTAGTCAATCCTTGTGACCACCTTTCAGCTCCTGCCAGATGGTTGGCACATGCCTCAAATGACATTCTGGAGAATGCAACTGTTTATCGTTCGTTTGATGACGCAATTGTTGATTGTGATTTTCGGGTTGGAACAACGGCGAAACAGCGGAATGTAAAAGAAGATTATCTTTCGCTCAGCAATTTGCCAGGATTACTAACCGACAAAGGAGAAACAATTGATAAAATTGCCATTATATTTGGCAGGGAGGATACAGGCCTAAGGAATGAAGAACTTGCCAAATGCGATCTACTAAGTACTGTGCCACTTCAAACCACTTACCCTTCTTTAAATCTGGCGCAATCAGCAATGTTATATGCATATGAGCTTTCTGTACTGAAAGCTTCCGGCGAAGAAAACACAAGAAAAGAAACAGGTCAGGAAAGTTTTCGAAACTTAAAGGATAAAGTTCAAAATATATTAGTTGACCTTAATTTTAAAGAAGAATCAGCCATCTTACCAAGAATTATTGAACGGTTAAACCAGCTTCAGGAGAGTGATATTCATCTGCTACATTCGATTTGCAATAAATATATCGAGAAGAATTCCTGAAACGGATGCAACATAGTTAGAAAAGCTATCGTCTTTCAAACAGAAAACCACAATTGATTGGAAGCAGTTTACAAAAATATTCACCAAGACGTGATTGACCGCTGCAAAAGTGGCGAACGTGAGGCTCAATTCCAATTGTACAAACTCTACTATAAGTCGATGTACAATACAAGCCTCCGCATAGTCGGAAATGAAGTGGAAGCTGAGGATATCATGCAGGAATCTTTTTTAAATGCTTTCAAAAAAATAAACACCTATGAAGGAAAAGTTAGCTTTGGTGCCTGGTTAAAAAAGATTGTGGTAAATCGTTCATTGGATTATTTAAAAAAACGGAAAGTATACTTTGAAGAAATCAATGAAAAGATCGTTGATGAGGACAATCCGTTAATGGAAACGCGGGAAATAGATGTTGAGAAGATTAAAAAAGCAATAAGCCAACTTCCGGAAGGATATCGGGTTGTGCTAAGCCTTTATCTTCTTGAAGGATATGACCACGATGAAATTTCAGAGATCCTTGGAATTAGCAACTCTTCATCCAGATCTCAACTCCTCAGGGCTAAATTAAAACTGAAGGATTATTTATTAAAAGATGAAGTATTTTCAATTAATTAAAGGTGTAAAATTATGTCTGATATTTTGGAGAAATTAATAAAGGAAAACAGGGAGGCTTTCGAGGAAGAACCTTTACAGGGACATTTTGACCGCTTTGAAAGTAAACTGGACCAGAGTTTTAGAAAGAAAAAAAGTCTGGAGTGGAAAAATTATCTACAAATTGCGGCCTCGATACTTCTTGTTGTACTAGTTGCCAATCAAGTCAGAATATATATGGCTCCTGATAAAGAAGAGAACATCAGCCTTGCAAATGTTGGACCTGAATATAAAGAGGTTGAATTCTATTATACTTCATCCATAGAAAGTAGCCTGAAAGAATGGAATAAACTCGTGAAAGATGGATATATAGGTGAAGAGGAACAAGCGATGATGAAACAGGAAATGACGGAATTTGATTCCATGTACAAAAACCTGCAAACCGAGCTTGAAGCAAATCCGGATGACGAAAGGGTTGTCAATGCAATGCTTGAGTATTACCAGGCAAAACTCAGCATTATCAACCTGATTATTGAAAAGTTAGAACAAGTAAAACAACAAAAATTGACCAACGATGAAATTAAAATTTAAACTATTAGTGGTACTGATTGCCATTGCTTTATCGACAAAAGCAGGCGATTT
Organism: Sunxiuqinia sp. A32; assembly: GCF_052690465.1. Taxonomy (NCBI): domain Bacteria; kingdom Pseudomonadati; phylum Bacteroidota; class Bacteroidia; order Marinilabiliales; family Prolixibacteraceae; genus Sunxiuqinia; species Sunxiuqinia sp. A32. The sequence goes on along the minus strand of NZ_JBQYLI010000015.1, from coordinate 100,672 downwards.
CACAAGGGAAGTGCACCAGGGGTTTGTTAAGTCGAGTATTCAGGCTTTAGATGTGACAAACAAATTTGGGGAGATTAGGATTAGTGATTACGGTGGTGACTCCATTACTGTTGATGTAATTATCACCGTTGAGAGTGCAACTGAAAGCAAGGCAGAATACTTACTGAACCAAATTGAAATCCAAATCAACAAACAAGGATCGACATTGGTATTAGAGACCGATATTAAAGATAATTTCAAAAGCAAGCAGAGCTTTTCGATCGATTACAGAATAAATATTCCAGACGATCGTGATCTTACCGTAGAGAACAAATTCGGCAACGTTGCGGTGAGCAGTCTGAATGCAAAAGGTAGATTCTCTGTCAACTACGGCAATATCAATACTGGTCCTCTGGAGTGCCCTGATGGCAGTTCAATTGATCTGGAGATTGGTTACGGCAAGGCAGATATTGAGTCTGTTAACAACCTTGATTGTGAAATCAAATATTCAAAGCTGTTCTTAGGTGAGGCCAAAAAAATCATTGCAGAATCAAAGTACTCAGTCATCAATGCAGAAGAACTTGGATATTTAAACCTCGAATCAAAATATGATGGTATCAATGTTGAAGAATTGGGTGAATTGAAAGCAAACTCAAAATACACCAACTATGACATCGAAGAACTCAAAAAGAGTTTTGTTTTAGACACAGAATATGGTTCTGTTCGAATAGATGAGGCTGGTGCAGAGTTTGATTTAATTGACATTACCAACAGTTACGGAGGAATTTCAATTGGATTCAGCAATCCGGTATTCAATATTGATGCAGAATGCAGCTATTGCGATGTTAAGCTTCCAGAAGTGGAGTTTTCGGGCAACAGAATCAAAGATAACTTCAGACTGAACTTGAATGGAACAGTTGGCAGTACTTCAGCTACGGCGAAAGTAAAAATACAAAGTCGATACGGTGGCGTTAAGCTTACAGATTGATATTTCAAAATATCACAGCAAAAAGGAGGTTGTTACCATGCAATCTCCTTTTTTTGTTTGAGAAAATTGGAAATACACCGAACATTGAAAGCAAATTTTTAATAGCTTTGGCATGCAATATTCTAAACCAATTATTCATATCGCCTTATGCAGGCATACATAAAATTAAAATCATGAAAAGAACTATTATTTTATCACTATCGCTGGTAGCTGCAATTTTGATTTCAGCTACATCTTTTGCGCAAAAACCTAATAAACTTACTAAAGAGGAAAAGAAAGAAGGTTGGGAACTTCTTTTTAATGGTAAAAAATTTGACGGTTGGAGACAATGCAATGGTACTGAAATGCCAGCAAACTGGACAATCGAAGATGATGCTATGAAAGTTTTAATTGGAGAAGGCAAACAACCAGGACATGGAGCTGGAGGCGATATCATTTTTGCTGACAAAAAATTTAAAAACTTCGAACTGTCTATCGATTGGAAAGCCAGTGAAATGGCAAACTCCGGTATTTTCTTCAATGTTCGCGAAGTTCCTGGAAAACCAGTTTATTATGCTGCTCCCGAAGTTCAGGTTTTAGATAATGAAAAAGCAAGCGACAATAAAGTTGCCAGTCACCTTGCCGGATCTTTGTATGATATGATTGCCGCTGATCCAAAAACAGTTAATCCAGCTGGTGAATGGAACACAGTAGTTATCAAAGTTAAGGATGGTAAAGTAACTCATACAATGAACGGAACAAAAGTTCTTTCATACACTTTATGGACACCAGAATGGGATAAGCTGGTACAAAACAGCAAATTCAAAAACTTCCCTGGATTCACTGAAGGAATTTCAAAAGAAGGTTACATTGGTCTTCAGGATCATGGATATCCTGTATGGTTCCGCAACCTTAAAATCAGAGAACTATAATTTATGATTTGTTAGTGACATCATTAAATTGAGCTGATGTTCTGGTAAAACATATTTTGTACAATATAAAACCGTAAGTATTCGTACTTGCGGTTTTTTTTTACTTTTATACATCAGTATGCGAAAAAAGCTTCACATCATTAGTTTTAATATTCCTTATCCACCAAACTATGGGGGGATAATTGATGTGTATTACAAAATAAAAGCACTCGCCCGCGAAGAAATCGATGTTATTTTACATTGCTTTGAATATGGAAGGGAAAAGAGTTCGGAGCTGGAGGAATTCTGTTATAAGGTGCATTATTATCCGCGCAAAAAAGGTATTTTTTATCTTTTATCGAAGAAGCCATATATCGTTGTTACGCGAAAAAATAAAATGCTTTTACAAAACTTGCAGGATGAAATTGCTCCAATACTCTTTGAAGGTCTTCATTCTTGCTTTTTCATTGACAACCCGTTGATCGCTGCTTATCAAAAAATTGTGAGAACCCACAATATTGAACACCATTATTATAGATACCTGGCCAAATCTGAAAAGAATTCTTTCAAGAAGTTCTATTTTGAGCAAGAAGCCATGAAGCTTCAGTGCTTTGAGAAACGCCTTAAATTAGCCGATAATATCATTTCAATATCATCAGAAGATACCAGATATTTTAATGGTAAATACAAGAAAACAACTCACATTCCAGCCTTTCATCCTTTCGACAAAGTAGACAGTAAAACTGGTAAAGGTGAATATGTTTTATTCCATGGTAATTTAAGTGTCTCAGAAAACCAAAAAGCAGTCAAATATCTAATTGATAAGATTTTTACTGAAATAACAATCCCCTTTACAATAGCAGGTAAAAATCCTCCTGAATGGTTGGTGAAAAAAGCAATGGTTTCGCCGCATATTTCTGTAATTGCAGATCCAAATGATGAAGTGATGACAGAACTGATCAGAGAGGCACAACTAAATTTAATTCCAACTTTCCAACCTACGGGTTTTAAGCTAAAATTATTAGCCTCGTTATTCTCAGGCAGACATTGCATTAGCAATTCGCCGATGGTTGAACATACCGGCTTGGAAAGCTTGTGCAATATTGCAAACAATGCTGAAGATATGATACGGATGATTTTAGAAAAATTCGAAGAAGAATTTACCATCGAAGATATTGTACGAAGAAAACATATTCTTGAAAATCAATTTTCAAATCAAAGAAATGCCAAAAAGATTATTGACCTTATTTAGTTTTCTTCTCCTCTTTTCATTAGCTGGAAAGGCTCAAGAGACCTCTATTCAATTAAAATTCCCAACGTCTACCAATCAAAAAGTATTCCTAGCATTTTACTATAACGGGAATATTTTGGTAAAAGACAGTGCAATTATTGACCAATCCGGACATGCACTTTTTGAAAGTGATACTAAACTGCAACAAGGTATCTACCAATTATACTTCAGCGAGAAAAAGCATTTTGATTTTCTATTGGGTGAAGTGCAAAAAATAAAAATCAATGAAAGCGAAAACAGCATACAAATTTTAGGATCCAAAGAGTCAGTAGATTTTAATAATTATCATCAATATTTAGATAAAAAGAAGGACGAGCAACAGTTTTATTTAAAAGCAAAAAAGAAGTATCAGTCATCGAGCGATTCTTTAAAAAAATACAACCAAATTCTCGAGAAGCTCGACAATGAATTGAAAAACTATTGGCTAAATGCCTCAAATAACGCTCCAGATACTTTCTATGCAAAATTTCTGAAGTCTAGCTACACGCCAAGACCAGATAGCATTCCGCAAAAGTATGCTCAGAACGATTCACTAAAGTGGATCTACCAATATAATTTCATTCAAAATCATTTTTGGGATTTTTTTGATTTGAAAGACACCCGAATGTGGTATACTCCAACCATCAAAGGGCGCTTAACCAATTATTTTAATAAAGTATTACTGCAGCAACCTGATACCATAATCAAACAGGCAAACCAGCTAATAAACTATGTTGAAGATAATCCTATTGCATTCCAAAACCTGGTGACATTTATCGTAAACAATAGCTTTCAGTCGGAGATCATGGGAATTGAAAATGTGTTTGTTGATATTGCTGAAAGATACTACCTGAGTGGAAAAGCCGATTGGGTTAGTGAAAAAACATTAGAGAAAATAAAACTTGAGGTTTTTTATCGCAGAAACAATTTAATGGGCATGAAAGCCCGGGAACTGGTTTTGGAAGATGCTGCTGGAGAATATCATAGTTTACATCAACTAACAACACCATACACACTGTTGGTTTTTTGGGAACCAAATTGCAGTCATTGCAAAACGGAGATTCCGAAATTGTACGAAGATATTTTCTTGAAAGCCAATCCATCTCAACTTGCCATTTACGCTGTTTACACACAGGATAATTTAGAGGAATGGCAGGATTTTATCTCTGATAATGAAATCAATGATTGGATTAATGTTTGGGATCCGCAGCATACAAGTCAATTTAATTTGCTTTACAATGTTCGTAGTACCCCCACTATTTATCTTTTGGATAAAGACAAGATAATTGTCGCTAAAAATATGAGTGTTGATAATGCTAAACGAATACTTGAAAGTCTTTCGGTATCGTTTAATCACTAGCGCTGTTTATTGCCAAATTTCGCGTAATCCCCCATCCTTCCCCATTAACGGATCAGTAGTTGGTACTGGTACGTTTTTAATTAAGTTATCTGTTTTTGGCCGTTCTCCATCCTTTCCATAATTCATATCCGGCGTTTGCCCGGGAGGATATGCGCCAACAACAGCAAAGCCGTCTCCCGAATCTATTTTTTTGTGAGAAACACCTGCCGGTAACAATACCAGATCCCCCTTTTCAATGCGCACAATTTCTCCTTTTGGACCACCCAACTGAACTTTTGCCCATCCGTGATAAACACCCAGTGCTTCATGTGCCTTTGCATGGTAGTGATGAAAAGAATATATCCCGTTACGCCATGAATTTCCCCAGTTGTTTTCATGAAAGATGCTTTCTATGATTTCAGGGCCCTGCTTCAACGAAAAATCAAAAGCCTGCTTATATAATAGAACAGGTAAAGCTGAATTATTAGGAAAATTTCCATCCGGTTCAATCAAAAGTGTAATTATATCTTGATCAACATTATCACACATAATAGATTCATTTTGGTGTAAAAACAACGATAATATCATTAAAATCGAAATCATAATAAGGATGTTTTATTAAAAATAACAATCAAAGCTTTCTTTTTCTTAAAAGCTCCCTATTTTTGTGTGATCTCAAAAAACAGCTCATGAACAGAACAATCAAAGATTACTTGCTTATTGGACTAAAAGGAATGGGAATGGGAGCAGCCGATGTTGTTCCTGGAGTTTCAGGTGGAACCATTGCTTTCATTACAGGTATATACCAGGAACTGATAGATTCAATCAAATCGATCAACTTGTCATCATTAAAGCTTTTATTTTCCGGCAAATTGAAAGCATTCTGGCAAGCAGTTAATGGTAACTTTCTACTGGCTCTGGTTTTTGGGATTGGCATCAGCGTCCTTTCACTCGCCAAAGGATTAAAGTACTTGCTGGATCACCAGCCTATTCTAATTTGGTCTTTCTTCTTCGGGCTAATTATTGCTTCGGCAATTTATGTTGCACGGGATATCAAAAAATGGAAAATTGGCACATTTATTTCTTTGCTGGTTGGTGCATCAATTGCCTATGCAATTACCATTATTACACCAGCTGAAGCGCATACCGGTTATGGTTTTGTGTTTTTATCGGGTTCTATTGCTATTTGCGCAATGATTTTGCCTGGCATTTCAGGAAGTTTCATTTTGGTTTTGTTGGGAATGTATAAATTTATACTTGGCGCAATATCAGCATTTAATTTACCTGTAATTGGCGTATTTTTGGCCGGAGCAGCCATAGGGATTGTAATTTTCTCCAATATACTTTCGTGGTTGCTAAAACGTTATTACGACTTAACCATTGCCCTGCTATCAGGATTTATGATTGGCTCGTTGAATAAAGTATGGCCATGGAAAGAAGTTCTTGAAACATTTACAGATCGTCATGGAGAAATCAAACCTTTGGTAGAGCAAAACGTTTTACCATGGAAATATGAAGCAATAACCGGACTTCCGTCTGAAATAGTTTTTGCAATATTGCTTGCCATTTTTGGATTTGGACTCATCTTTATCCTTGAAGGAGTTTCAAAAAAAATTAAGATATAAAAAGATATAAAATCGATGAAAACATTCGGACTAATAGGCTACAGACTTGGATATTCTTTCTCAAAGGGATTTTTCACAGAAAAATTTGAAAAAGAGAGCTTGCAAAATCATGAATATGTGAACTTTGAGTTGGATACCATAGATGAATTTCCTTCAATTTTTGAGAAGAACAAAAATATTGCAGGATTGAATTGTACAATTCCCTACAAACAACAAATAATGCCATTTCTGGATGAGATTGATGAAGAAGCTGCTACAGTTGGTGCAATCAATACGGTTAAAGTTATTCGGACTGGAGATCAATTGAAACTTAAGGGCTTTAATACGGATATTTACGGTTTTGAAAACTCTTTGAAACCAATGCTCAATGAAAAACACAAAAAGGCATTGATCCTTGGTACAGGAGGTGCTTCAAAGGCCATTAAACACATATTGAAGAAACTTGGTATCACATACCTTTCGGCGTCTATCGAAGAAGAACTTTTTGAAAATGAAATCAGATATCAGGAAATAACTGATAAATTATTACAGGATTATCTGATAGTTATAAATGCTACCCCACTAGGTACTTTCCCAAAAGTTGGTACTTGCCCGGATATCCCCTATCATAGTATAACTGGAAACCATGTGTTATTTGACCTGGTATACAATCCGGAAGAAACTCTCTTCATGAAGAAAGGGAAAGAGCAAGGAGCCAAGGTCAAAAACGGACTGGAAATGCTTCATCTACAAGCAATTAAAGCATGGGAGATTTGGAATAGTTAATTCTTTGATTCTTTTTCCCATAGACCTAACAACTCTCTAAGAGTGCCAATTTTGACCTTTTAGTATCATGTCACAAAACATAAAAGAATCTTATTGTATTTTCCTTAAATTGGTAGTGCGATTTACAGAAGGTTGACTCGATGCAGGATTTCTGAGGATTTAGGATGAAAAAAGGGACAAAACTAATCGACTTACAAAAGCAGCTAAGTGAGTTAGAGAAAGATATTGAGCAAACTCTTGCCAATACAAATCCAACTAAAAAAAAGAATGATCAGCTTCTTTGGGCTAAATTAAAAACATACAAGAAACTGCTATTTGAAAATAAGCCCCAACCCAAAAACACATTTGAAAATTTAGACAAGAATGTAGAAAATCTGACAGGCTGGTTTTGGGCTATTGATAATAAATACAAACTCATTTCAGCAAATACAGCATTCATAAATAGCCTTTCTCAAAAGGTAGGAAAAGTTTTAAAAAAAGGAGACAGCATCTTTCCCAAAGATTTAGAAAACTCCGTGAACGATCAATGGAAAAAACTATATGACAGGGCATTTAAGGGAGAAACTTTTCAAATAGAAATCAAATCTAGATTCAGCAAACAGAAATCAGAAATCTATAATTATAACTTTTCCCCCCTCAGAAATGAAAACTTTGAAATCCTTGGAATATCAATTTGGGGAGTTGATGTTACCAAGCACTATGAATTGGAGCAAAAACTGAAAGATAGTGAATCCAAACTGCTGGCTGTTTTAAATAATACTCCGGATATCATTGCAAGATTTGATTTGGATTTAAAGCATCTATATGTTAGTAATAATATTGAAACAGCAACCGGTATTCCTGCGAAAAATTTTCTGGGAAAGACTAATGAAGAACTTGGGATGCCGGAAGAGAATGTGAAAAGCTGGAATCAGATATTAACGGAAGTTATTAATTCAGGACTTAAAAAAAGCATTGAATTTAATTTTGAGAGCCCAACCGGCAAACGATATTTTCATTCTATTTTAAATCCTGAATTTGATAAAAAGAATAGTGTAAAAAGTGTTTTAGTATATACTCGTAACATTACAGAAATAAGAAAAGTCGAAAAATCATTAATCAAAAGTGAAGAAAAACACCGTTCAATTACAAACGACATCCTTGATTCTTCAAAAACCGGAATTGTAATTTTAGATAAAAATTTTAAAGTTGTTTGGATAAACAAAGCAATAGAAAAATTTTACGGACTAAAGAAAAAACAAATAATTGGCCACGATAAGAGAAAACTAATCAGTCAAAAGATTAAACACTTATTTGAAAATTCGAAAGAGTATGAAGAAAAACTACTCAATGCCTATCAAAAAAATTCCTACTATGAATACTATGAATGCAAAATTGTAAAAGGATCTAATCGAAAAGAAAGATGGTTGGAACATTGGAGTCAACCAATTGAAAGCGGACTATATAAAGGCGGAAGGGTTGAGCAGTATTTTGATATTAGCGAAAGAGTAAACATGAAACATGAACTTGAAGAAGCTAAAATGGTTGCTGAAGAAGCCAATATATTGAAGTCAGCGTTTTTAGCAAATACAAGTCATGAAATTCGCACTCCGCTTAACAGTCTCCTGGGGTTCACAGAACTACTGAATGAACTAAATATTTACAACGAAGAGGCCAGCAAATATCTTAACATCATAGAGAACAGCGGAAATCAACTTTTAGGAATTGTTAACGACATCATAGATATCTCAAAGATTGATGCCAACCAATTAAGAATTAACAATGACTCGTTGAATCCCAATCGTATCATGGAAGATCTTTATGACACATACAACAGTTACATTCGACAGAAAGAAAAAAAAAGTATCCAGTTAAAATACATTAAAAATGAATCATTTAACCAAAATATCAGAACAGATGCTCTTCGGTTAAAACAAATCATGGATAATTTACTAAGCAATGCATTGAAATTCACAGACTCGGGCACCGTTGAGTTTGGCTTTGAAACAAAACAAAACCAATTACACTTTTTTGTAAAAGACACAGGGCCAGGAATTAGTAAAAAACATATGAAAAACCTCTTCACTCGTTTTGCCAGATTTCATGGTAAAGAAGGAACCGGATTAGGATTATGCATTTCCAAAAACCTCACCGAAATGCTTGGTGGACACATGCAGGTTCAATCGAAAGAAAATGTCGGAAGTGAATTCCGATTTTATATCCCTCTTGTGCTTGCTTAATGCAAATTTCAGTACCTAATAACAATTCATTAAATATTACTTCAATTTTTTAAAACTAAATTTGCCAGTTCTTTGTAAATTAATTGTAGTTTTGCGCAATTTTTTAATTTAAAGCTGGCATATCATGGCAAAATTCTCAAACGAAGTTTCAAGAACATTTAGCGAATACCTACTAATCCCTGGCCTTACCGACAAAAACTGTTTTCCACAGAATGTATCATTAAAAGCTCCATTAGTAAGTTTCAAGAAAGGTGAAAAGCCTTCAATGGAATTGAATATTCCGTTTGTATCTGCAATCATGCAATCAGTGTCTGACCACAACATGGCCATTGCTTTGGCGAGAAACGGTGGATTATCATTCATCTTTGGGTCTCAGCCAATTGAAACCCAAGCAAAAATGGTTAGAAAGGTTAAAAAATTTAAAGCCGGATTTGTTGTTAGTGATTCTAATTTGACTCCTGATCATACTTTGACTGATGTCATTAAATTAAAAGCTAAAACAGGGCATGCAACACTGGGAATTACTGAAGATGGCAGTCCAAATGGCAAATTATTGGGAATTGTTACCGGCCGTGACTACCGACCAAGCCGTGATCCGCTAGATAAAAAAATCAGTGAATTCATGACCCCATTCAGCAAACTAATTACTGGTGAGTTAGGAATTACCTTAAATGAGGCCAATGACATTGTTTGGGATAACAAGTTAAACAGCTTGCCTATTATTGATAAAAATCAAAACCTCCAATATTTTGTTTTCCGCAAGGACTACGAGAGTCATAAAGAACATCCAAATGAATTCTCCGATTCCAATAAAAAATTAATGGTTGGAGCGGGAATCAATAGCCGTGATTACGAGGAAAGAGTTCCGGCATTGGTAAATGCCGGTGCTGATTTGCTTTGTGTTGACTCTTCGGATGGTTACTCAGAATGGCAACGCAACACCATTGAGTGGATTAAAAAAGAATACAATGGCGAAGTAAAAGTTGGTGGTGGTAATGTAGTTGATAAAGCAGGATTTTTATACCTGGCTGAAGCTGGCGCCGATTTTATAAAAGTTGGAATTGGTGGCGGTTCAATTTGTATTACCCGAGAGCAAAAAGGTATTGGTCGTGGACAAGCAACCTCAATTATTGAAGTTGCCGCTGCCCGTGATGAATATTATGAAAAAACCGGAACCTACATCCCTATTTGTTCTGATGGTGGGATTGTGCAGGATTATCACATGGTGCTTGCTCTTGCAATGGGTGCTGATTTCTTAATGATGGGACGCTACTTTGCACGTTTTGACGAAAGTCCCACTCGTAAATTAATGGTAAACAATCGTTATGTGAAAGAATACTGGGGAGAAGGATCAAATCGCGCACGGAACTGGCAACGTTACGATATGGGTGGAAGCGAGAATCTTAAATTTGAAGAAGGCGTTGATAGTTATGTACCATATGCCGGAAAATTAAAAGATAATCTGGACATCACCATTGGTAAAATGAAATCAACCATGTGCAGCTGTGGTGCCACTTCAATTCAGCAATTGAAAGATGAAGCTAAAATAACCTTGGTTTCGGCTACTAGCATTGTTGAAGGCGGAGCACATGACGTTATCTTAAAAGATGCAAATATGTAATCAGTTTTTGATTTCAAACTTCATGTAGTAAGTAAAAATTCTACATGAAGTTTGAAAAAGCTTAGTATATTTAGGTCCTGAAAAAAATAACCAAACGTGCTAAGCCAATGAAAACTCTTTTCTTTCTACTACTCATATTTCTGACACAACTAGTATCGGCCCAATCATCAAGATGGCGTGGAACAAATCAGGATGGACGATATCCTGACACAGACTTGATGGAAAAGTGGCCGGAAGGCGGGTTATCAATAAAAACCACCTACACAGGAATTGGAGAAGGTTACGGCTCTCCTTCAATCACAGAGGATGGAATATTTGTTGGAGGAATGCATGACTCCACCGGCTATGTTCATCATTTTTCTCATGATGGAAAACTAATCTGGAAAACGTCTTATGGTAACGAGTTCACTTTTCGTTTTCCCGGCTCACGTGCCACACCAACCATTGAACAAAACCGGCTTTATTATTCAGGTGGCGAAGGAGATGCAATTTGTTTAGACACGAAAACTGGTAATATTATTTGGCACATCAACCTTTTTAAAAAGTATGATGGTGATTTAATTAAATGGGGATACACCGAATCTCCGTTAGTCTATAAAAATCTGGTCATTTATACTCCTGGAGGGCCGGACGTATCCATGGTTGCTCTTGATAAAATGAATGGATCAGTTGTTTGGGAAATGTCAATGGAAGGCGGTTTTAATGCCTATTGCTCACCCCAATTAATAAAACACAACAACCAGACTCTCGCAATGGTGAACCTCAGCAACTACCTGGTTATTTTCGATCCTGCAAATGGTTCTATAAAATACAAACACGACATTACAAATTCCCGAAACAATCATTCGATGGAGCCTATTTACATCGACGGCAAGATACTCTATTCCGCAGGATATGGATATGGTACTACATTGTATGAACTAAACGACCATGCAGGAATGGATACCATCTTCCACAATTCAGAGTTTGACTGCAAAATGAGTGGAATGATGCGTATCGGAGATTTAATTTACGGAACGGCAGATAACAAAAAACACTGGGCGGCTCTCAACTGGAAAACCGGTGAAGTTGTATTTACATCGCGTGAATTGAAACCAGGCTCATTCATTATGGCTGATGATAAGTTTTACATTTTCACAGAAATGGGAGAAATCGCTCTGGCAAAGCCCAATGGCGATGGATTTGAGGTACTCAGCAAATTTGAATGCCCTGCATATCCAGCAAAATATGCTTTTGCTCATCCTGTTATTTATCAAGGCGACCTATTTATCCGCTTCAATGATTCAATTTGGCGATATAAAATAAAAGAATAAAAGCCTGAAAAAATTGAGGGTTTGAAGAACCTATGCCATTTTGCTTTGTTGTTCTTTTCATCGTAAACGTTATAAAATTTAAACCTTGGAATTCAATTTAATTGGATAATGCAAAAAAATAATTGTCTAACATGATTTGAGTTGATTAATATCAATATTGATCTCTTTCATTTTTCGCAGACAATCGTACATTTGTTAGGTAAATTATTAGACTATGTTTTTTCTAGGATTAGCCGGTTCATTTATGCCATACCTACTCTTTTTGGGAGTACTGCTTTTCCTGACTATTGGTACACACAAAGGTCAGGATGAGAAATTGGCTGTGCTGGAAGAAAAAACAATTGAAGATCCAGGATTTAACACACAACAGGATTTAACGTCTGAGAATGGCTACTACTTTTTTGAGACCAATGAAATCCAGCCAACTCAGGACAACATTAAATCACTTCGACAAAATACTTTTATAATTATGGAGACCAAGTCTCCGCCCATGAAGTTGCTCTGCAATGTAATGCATCATTATGGGTTCCAATTTAACAACTCCTATTCAGGCTTGTCCCCTCCTTCATTGATTTCTTAATCATAAGTTAGAAATCATTTAATTTATTCACTTTTTACCATTGACATGATTGGAGTAGTAGGCTTGAGTCATAAATCGGCTCCTGTAAATATTCGCGAGAAATTCTCCTTTACCAAAGAAGAATATACCGATTTATCTAAAACAATATTGAAAAGTCAGCACATTACCGAGCTGGTTGTCATCTCGACTTGCAATCGCACCGAGTTGTATTTTGCAGCGGAGGATTGTTGTTATTCCGGTGCCTTTCATATTCTATTTCAATATTTGAAATCTTCTGTATATGAAAAAGAAAATATTGAAGCCCATTTTTATCAGATGGAGAGTAAGCAGGCGATTAATCATTTATTCCGGGTTGTTTCCGGACTTGATTCAATGGTTTTAGGAGAATATCAAATTGTCTCTCAAATCAAAGAAGCAATTAATCACGCTGAAGAAATTGGTTCTGCCGGTAAAATATTAAAAAGACTCTTTCATAAAGCACTGGAAACAGGGAAACACGTTCGAACTAAAACAGGAATCAGTAATGGTGGATTTTCGGTGAGTTATGCTGCCGTTGAAAAATGCAACGACATTTTTGATCATCTTCCAGACAAAAACATACTCTTAGTTGGAGCTGGTGAAACTGGCGAGTTGGTTATTAAAAACATGTACAAAAAAGGCTGCCAAAACATTGTTGTCACAAATCGCACAAAATCAAAAGCTGATGAGCTGGCTGCAAGGTATGGAGGACAAACACTTGATTTTTCAAAGCTACAGGAAGGTATTGAACAAGCAGATATTATCGTGAGTTCCATTCGTTGCAAAGAGCCTCTCATCACCCTAAATAATCTCACCATCAAAAATTCTGACAAACAAAGTATTTTTATTGACCTCGGTGTTCCCAGAAACATTGATCCCCAAGTTGAAGAATTGGATCAGGTCCGCTTATTCAATGTAGATGATCTGGAAGAAGTGGTCAACAAGAATATGGAGAAAAAGAAAAGCTATTTGGAAACTGCTGAAAAGATTATCTTAAAAAAACATACTGAATTCTCCGATTGGTTGAGCACTCAAAATTTATCTCCGGTAATCAAAAATATGATCTCAGAAGTCAATGAGATCAATCACACAGAACTTGCTGTATTTAAAAAATTCCATAACGAAGAAGAATATCAAAATATGGAAAAATACGGTAAGCATATCGCTGAAAAAATTGTAAATTCAATGATTAAAAATTTGAAGACCGTCAGCGATAATGGCCGAAAAACTGAGTATATCAAAGTAATCAACGATCTTTTTTCTCCAGCAAATGAGTAAACAAATTGTAACTATCGGAACCAGAGGTAGCAGACTGGCTCTTTGGCAATCCGAAACGGTTAAAGCCGAACTGGAAAAGGCACACCCACACATTCAGGTTAAAATTGAAATAATAAAAACAAAAGGCGATAAAATTCTCGATGTTTCCCTTTCAAAAATTGGAGACAAAGGTCTTTTCACCAAAGAAATAGAACAAGTTTTATTGGATGAATCTGTGGACTTAGCAGTACACAGTTTAAAAGATTTGCCAACCGAACTACCCGAAGGTTTAATCATTGGAGGCATGCTGCCCCGAGCTGAAGTTCGCGATGTTTTTATTTCGAAAGATGGACGTAAACTATCTGAATTCACGGCGAACGACAAAATTGCCACTTCCAGCCTGCGACGAAAATCCCAGTTACTTGCTTACAATCCGTCATTAACGATCGTTGACATCCGCGGAAACGTGGATACCCGCATCAAAAAAATGAACGATGGACATTGTGATGCGTTGGTAATGGCCGGTGCAGGAATCATGAGACTTGGCTATACAGAAGTGATCACTGAATTACTTGATCCAGAAATACTCATGCCGGCAGTTAGCCAGGGAGCAATTGCCATTGAGATTCGACAAGATGATGAGACCATTCAAGAAATACTGGATAAAATTACAGACGAGGAAACCCAAATTGTCACAATGGCTGAAAGGGCCTTGTTAAGGCATTTAGAGGGCGGTTGTCAGGTTCCTGTAGCCTGTTTTTCTCAAGTAAATAAAGATCAATATAAAATGACTGGAATGGTAGCCAGTATTGATGGCAGCCGGATAATAAAAAAAGAAATTAGTGCTCCTTTGCAAGAAGCTTCAGAGGCAGCAATTGAATTGGCGCAGTCCATCCTGGAAGATGGAGGCAAAGAAATTTTGGATGAAATCCGTTCGATCTAAAATCCATGCAATCAAAAAAGGCAGGTAACATATTAAAAGACAAAGTGATTATCACCACCTATCCTGAAAGAACGAATGATGAATTAAAAGAAATTCTTTCAAGCAAGGGAGCTACGGTTTTGTCTATGCCTGCTATTGAAATTTCACCCCTCTCCTTTCAACTTGAAAATGCCAGTGGATACGATTGGTTTGTCTTCACCAGTAAAAATGCCATTAAACCATTTGTTACACAAGTATCTGTCGAGAATAAAAAGCTAGCTGCATTGGGTGCGAAAACGGCAGAAAAGCTAGTAGAATATAACCTACAGCCAACATTTATCGGCTCAGGGAAATCGGCAGCTGATTTTGCCATCGAATTTCAACATCAAGTTGAGCAAAATGAGAAAATCTTATTAGTACTTGGAAGTCTGGCTCCAGATACGCTTCAAAATGCTTTTAGCAAGAAATTTGTCACTGATCGGATCAATGTCTACCAAACTTCTTTAAAGAAAACGGTGGATGAAACAATACTAAGCCGAATAAAAGAAGATCAATATGATTTAATTGTGGTCACCAGTCCATCAGCAGTTCAATCAACTATTCAATTGCTAAATTCAAGCCCTCAAAATCTACGTTTCGTATGCATAGGAAAAATAACAGACTCAGCCATTAAGGGATATGGTTTTGAGGCCTGCCTGACTTCGGAAACACCAAGCTATGAATCAATAGCAGAGGCTATAATAGAATATTTCAACACAAAAAATAACCAATAAAACATCGATATGAGTTTTCCAATCACGCGCTTAAGAAGACTACGAAAAACAGCCACTATACGCAACATGGTTCGCGAAACCGAGGTGAACCGCGACGATCTGATCATGCCTTATTTTGTCATTTCAGGTGAAAATATAAGCAATCCCATCAAATCCATGCCAGGCAACTATCAACTTTCCATCGATTTACTGGTGAAGGAAGTAAAAGATTTAGTTGAACGCACCGGAGTGGATAAAATCCTGCTTTTTGGTATTCCTTCAGAAAAAGATGAAACAGGAGAAATTGCTTGTCAGCATGATGCTATTGTACCACAAGCTATTCGTGCTATCAAAGCAGAAATTCCTGAAGTGATGATAGTCGCTGATGTTTGCAACTGCGAATATACTTCGCACGGACATTGCGGAACCATTGTGGATGGAGATGTTGAAAACGACAGTACCCTGAAAACATTGGCTGCTCAATCCGTCACATTGGCAAAAGCCGGTGCCGACATTATTGCTCCCAGCGATATGATGGATGGGCGTGTTGCTGCGATTCGTGCTGCTTTGGATGAAAATGGATTTTATAACACTCCAATTATGGCGTATTCGGCAAAATATGCCTCTGGTTTTTACGGACCATTTCGAGATGCAGCCGAAAGTGCTCCAAAGTTTGGTGATCGCAGTACTTACCAGATGGATCCTGCAAATGGAGATGAAGCTTTGCGTGAAGTGGAAGCCGATTTGGAGGAAGGTGCCGACATGGTGATGGTAAAGCCAGCCTTAAGTTATATGGATATCATCAACCGGGTAAAATCTACCTATAATGTGCCGGTGGTTGCCTATAATGTGAGTGGCGAATTCTCCATGGTCAAAGCAGCAGCAGCGAATGGCTGGATCGATGAACAGCGACTGATCAAAGAAATCCTGACCTCATTGAAACGTGCAGGAGCCGACATAATTATCACCTACCACGCCAAAGAGTTTGTTTTGAGTGAACTGGAAAAAGGGAATAGAGTATAAAGCTGGAGGTTGGGAGCTCAAAGCCTGAACTTAAGTTTTTAAAGAATTTAGAAATTGAAATCTGAACTATGAAATACAACAATAGCATAAAAGCATTTGACAAAGCAAAACAGTTGATTCCAGGCGGCGTAAATTCGCCTGTTCGTGCCTTTAAGAGCGTTGACGCCGATCCGGTTTTTATTGCAAAAGCAAAGGGAGCCAAGGTTTGGGATATTGATGGAAATGAATACCTCGACTTTGTGTCGTCATGGGGACCGCTGATTTTAGGACATGCCAATGATGAAATCGTTAAAGCGGTGCAAGAAGCTGCCTGTCTGGGAACAAGTTATGGGGCTCCTACCCTCATCGAAAATGAGATGGCCGAGTTAATAACCAGCATGGTTCCCTCTGTAGATAAAGTAAGAATGGTGAATTCCGGAACTGAAGCTACCATGAGTGCGTTACGTTTAGCACGTGGCTATACCGGACGTGATTTGGTGGTTAAATTCGCTGGCTGCTATCATGGCCATGCTGACAGCTTCTTGATTAAAGCTGGTTCTGGTGCCATCACCCTAAGTTTACCTGACAGTCCCGGTGTAACAAAAGCGACTGCAAAAGATACCTTAACAGCTGACTACAACAACCTTGAATCTGTTGAAGCACTTTTCAAAGAGCATGGTGAAGATATTGCTGCGATCATTTTAGAACCTGTTGCGGGAAATATGGGTGTGGTATTGCCTGAGGAAGGCTTTTTGAAAGGATTGAAAAAAATTACTCAACAATACGGTGCACTGCTCATTTTTGATGAAGTAATTACCGGATTCCGTTTATCGGCTGGAGGCGCCCAGCAAGTGTTTGGAGTTAAACCGGACCTAACTACGCTTGGAAAAATCATTGGTGGTGGTTTACCTGTCGGCGCTTATGGTGGTCGCAAAGAAATCATGGATAAGCTGGCTCCAAACGGTCCTGTTTACCAGGCAGGAACGCTTTCCGGTAATCCTTTGGCGATGGCTGCCGGAAAAGTAATGCTGAGTACCTTAAAAGATAATCCTGCTATTTATGCAGAACTGGAACGTAAAGCTGCCATGTTGGAAGCCGGACTGAAAAGTAATCTTGATAAAACCGGAATTCCCGGGGTGATCAATCGGATTGGCTCCATGATGACTTTGTTCTTCACCGAAAATGAAGTGATTAAAAGCTTTGAGGATGCAATGAGCTCGGACACCGGACGCTATGCAAACTATTTCAAGAAATCATTGGAAAGTGGTATCTATTTAGCACCGTCCCAGTTTGAATGTCTGTTTGTTTCGGATGCACATACTGATGAAGATATTGAAACCATCATTGCAGCAAACGAAGAAGCGCTGGCAAGCCTTTAGCCGGATGAAATGATTAATGTTCAATGATCAATGAATTAAATTTACTGATCATTGAATCCATATAATTGAGAATTGAAAATTATTAATTGAACATTTATACTAATGGACTCCATATTCTTAGATACTCTTCAAGGAAAAAAGACAGAGCGACCACCAGTTTGGTTTATGCGGCAGGCCGGACGCGTATTGCCCAATTACAATAAGCTGAAAGAAAAATACACTTTTCGCGAGTTGATGGACGATGCCAAATTGGCTGCAGAAGTAACCATCATGCCGATTCACGATTTGGGTGTGGATGCTGCCATCCTGTTTTCCGACATTCTGGTGATCCCCAATGCAATGGGTATGGAGCTGGATTTCACCGATCATGGGCCGGTATTCAACAAACCTCTGAAAGGCTTAAGCAATCCTGCAGATCATCTGAATCCGGATCCATCGAAACTGGAATACATCTACGCTGCTATTGACGAAATTATCAAACAACGGCCTGCCAATATCCCATTGATTGGCTTTTGCGGCGCCCCGTTAACCACCATGTGTTACATGCTGCAGGGAATCAGCTCTAATCCTAATTTTCCCGATGCAATCAAATTTTTGTTTCAACATAAAAAAGAAGCAAAGCGTATTATTGATGCGATTGCAGACTTATCAGTAATCTATGCATTAGAGCAAATCAAGCACGGGATTAGTGCATTCCAACTGTTCGAAACACATGCCAATCTTATTCCTGTTGAATTGTATAATGAACTGTTTATGCCTGTCGTTAAAAAAATCAGCCAGGCAGTTCGGGAAACGGGAACACCCTTTATTTTCTTCCCCAAAGGAATTGGCACCGGATTAAAATATGTAACTCCGGAGATTGCCGATTTTGTAAGCATTGATTGGCAAATGCCGATTGAAGACGCTCGCGAAATTGTGCATCCGGAAGTTGGTTTGCAGGGCAACCTCGACCCACGTCACCTGTATGCCTCCAAAGAGGAAATTGCACTTGAGCTGGAAAAGTACAAACCTTTCTTTCATAAAAACAGCAAGTGGATTTTCAACCTGGGACACGGATTCCTACCCGACATTCCATATGAAAATGCTAAATTTGTAGTGGACTGGATCAAAAGCACGAACTGGTCTGAATAAACCACCAATACTTAATGAAACCTATGATGAAGCCATTTATCCTAAGCCTGTCACTACTAATCGTCTGTTTTGCCTGTAATCAAACCGGTAAAAAGAATACAGAATTACCACGAATTGCCATTGCAGGAATAGCCATTGAGTCAAGCACTTTTTCTCCGGCACAAACGAATGAAGAAGCGTTTCATGGCCAAACTGGTAACGACATCTTTTCGTATTACCCGTTTTTTGCTACAGACTCCATCAACCGCAAACGAGCAAACTGGTTTCCTACATTCAAAGGGAAAGCCATTCCCGGCGGTATTGTGACGCGTGAGGCATACGAATCAATGGTCAGCAAAACCCTAAGCATGCTGAGGGAAAATCTTCCTTACGATGGTTTGTTTTTTGACATTCATGGAGCAATGAGTGTGGTTGGACTAGACGATCCGGAAGGAGATTTGATAATCCGTATTCGGGAAGTTGTGGGCAAGGAAATCCTCATCTCCACCTGTATGGATTTACACGGAAATGTATCTCGGAGATTGGCTGAGAATACCGACCTAATGACCTGCTACCGAATGGCGCCACACGAAGATTATATGATTTCCAAAAAACGGGCGGTGGACAACCTGCTCGAACGATTGGAAAGCGGCAAGGGCAAACCTACCTACAAAGCATGGATTCCGGTTCCGATTTTATTGCCTGGCGAAAAAACCAGCACCCGTATTGAGCCGGGAAAAAGTTTATATGCCAAAGTAGCTCCTATTGCTGATCAGGAAGGGATTGTTGATGCCGCCATTTGGGTTGGCTATGCGTGGGCAGACGAACCTCGCAACCAGGCAGTGGTAATGGTTGTGGGTGATGACAAGGAAAAAGTTACCCAGTCGGCAGAGGAACTGGCACAAAGTTTTTGGGACGTTCGCAATGAATTTGAATTTGTTGCTCCGGTTGCATCTCTTCAAGCTTGTTTGGATATGGCAATTGCTAGTAAAGAACATCCTTTTATTATTAGTGATACCGGTGACAACCCCACTGCCGGAGGTGCTGGCGATGTAACCTGGACGCTGCATAAAATTCTGGAGCGCCCCGAGTTTAAGGAAGCTAATGGGCCTTCGCTTATTTATGC
Organism: Sunxiuqinia sp. A32; assembly: GCF_052690465.1. Taxonomy (NCBI): domain Bacteria; kingdom Pseudomonadati; phylum Bacteroidota; class Bacteroidia; order Marinilabiliales; family Prolixibacteraceae; genus Sunxiuqinia; species Sunxiuqinia sp. A32. The sequence goes on along the minus strand of NZ_JBQYLI010000015.1, from coordinate 80,517 downwards.
GTCATTGCCCGGGCCTGAGTTTGTAGCCAAAGCCATTGAAATTGGCATAGGTGGAAAAATAGAAGCAGAGGCCGGAGCACGGGTTGATAACCGCTACGCCCCTCCTGTAAAAATAAGTGGCACCATTGAGAACATAGTACAAGGCGACCGTGATGCCGAAACCGAAGTTGTGGTGAAATCGGGAAGCGTTCTAATCATTGTCACCAAGAAAAGGAAGCCATACCACTACGAGAAAGATTTTACCGACCTGGGATTAAACCCACACCAAACCGATATTGTGATGGTGAAAATTGGCTATCTGGTTCCCGAACTTTACAACATGCGCAAAGGCTGGATAATGGCACTCACCCCGGGAGGCGTCGATCAGGATTTGGAACGCCTACCATACAAACGTATCCAACGCCCCATGTTCCCGCTTGATAAAGAAATGGAAACACCAGACCTAAGTGCCCGACTCGTGTCGCTGTCGAATGAAATTTAAGATAAGCTTGATTTAAAAATTATCCCTAAGGAGAACCCGTTTTTAACCAACAAAAACGAAGTTGTACCAGACGATTTCCGGTTTGACTTGCATTAACTGCAGGTTTGGGAGCACAATAACTCGTTTATTTTACTCAAAAACCCATTTTATTCTGATGAAAACCGGTTTTACGAGCACTAAAACCAGTTTTTTTCTCATAAAAACGTCGTCGTAATGCGAGCGGAGCACGTTTTTGCCTAAATAAAATGAGTCGGAGAGTAAATAATACAGGTTGATCTGAAAGTAAAACCGATTTGCGCCTTAAGGGACGATGTTTCTCTGCTCACGAAGTAGGTTTTTAAGTGAATGGTGACGTTTTCTGATATAGTTTGACAGATTTATACTTAATTAATCACCGGATTGTTCTTTATCCGCTTAGCCGTTTATCGACTTAGCGGATTTCACATTCACATAAAACTATACTACATAATAAATGATTAAGTTTTAATTACTAACTTGTGAACTTAATTTCAAAATCTACAGATGCCCCTAATCGATGCAATTAAAATATTAGTTACAAAAGGTATACATACTACACTAAAAATGGAAATATTAAATACCTATGGCTGATATATAAATTAGTTGGCAACAAGCTTAAAAACGCCAGACAACAAAAAAATTAAATGATAATATAATGTTACATAAACTAGGATTTAAAAATTATAAGGCCTATGATAATGGCGAATTGGATTTAAAACCAATAACGATATTACTTGGCGCAAACAGCTCTGGGAAAAGTAGTATTCTTCAATTAATACTAATGATGGAGCAAACTTTAAATAATGAAAAAGGATATGAATCTGCATTAAAGCTAAACGGGAAATACACAAGTTTAGGTGAAATAGAGAATATTTTCAAAAATAGAATTACTAAAAACCCTATTACACTTTCATTTGGTCTTGACCCCAAAAGATATTTTATGCATCTGCATGAAATAAGACGATTAAAAAGAAACATAGAAAGTGAAATTTTCGATTTGTATTATAAATATAGACGCTTTGAGCAGTTTTCTGAAAAATCAGTAAAGGAATTTAGAAAGAGTATATCTCGTTCTGATTTAGAAGACGCAACTTTTGACGATTTCGTAAAAGTAATATCTGAAATTAAAAGAATAAAAAGAAAACTTTCAAAAATTGATTTTTCAGAATCTCCTCTTTTGGAAGAGGATTTGGCTCCAAACAATTTATTCAACAAAAGAATATCAGCGAGTCAAAAGGACTTAAAAAACTTACTTGAAACAGAAATCAATGAATATTATGACTCGTATTTATTAGTCGTAGCGATTACTTCATTTAATTTAAGAAATGTTCAAGTTGAATATGACATAAATTATTCAGCTAAAAATAAAAACCTTTTTGTTTCACGGTTTTCTGTTCAAACAGAGGATAAAACATTGATAGAATATGAAATTCAGAAAAATAAGGGACACAATAAACATATTATCAATAGTGATGTATTAGAAGCAAAATTGCTTAATAAATACCGTATTAAGTTTGGGAAAAAAGTTGTTTTTGATTCTTTGAGTTTAGTAAGTAAGGAAGAAGCAAATATTGAAATAAGAAGGTTTCGAAGTACATTTATTGAGAATGAACAATTTTGTTCCACCTTATTGAGGATTTTAAATACTTTTTCCATAATGCTTAATCGAGCATTTGACTCAAGTAGAATTAATTATATCAGTCCTTTACGAGCATTTCCTAAAAGATATTATTTCCTAGATGAATCTAATGTTTCAAGTTCCTTAGACTCCATTGATGGAGATAATTTAACTGAAGTTCTTAAAAAGGAAAAAGATGTTATTCTCCAAGTTAATAAGTGGTTTAAGGAATTTGGATTGACAATTAGTATCGAAGATGTAAAAGAAGTAATTCACAGGTTAAAAGTTAATCAAAATGGCCTAAATTTAGATATTACAGATGTTGGATTTGGCATTTCTCAAGTACTTCCAATAATAGTACAAGGCTTTTTATCTAAAGACAATTCTTTGACCATAATTGAACAACCCGAAATACACTTACATCCGAGAATGCAAGCTGAATTAGCAGACCTTTTTATTGATGTCGTAAAATCAACAAAAAGTAGAGAAGGCAAAGTGTTACTTATAGAAACACATAGTGAATCAATACTGAAAAGATTAAGGCGTAGAATTGCAGAAGGAAAGATTAGTCATGAGGAGGTTGCTATTTATTTTGTGAGAGGAAGACAAAAAAAATCTACTAGTTCAACTATTGAAAGGATAGAAATTTCTGAATCAGGAGCATTTGATTGGCCATTAGAATTTTATTCAACTGATTATGACGATACAACCGAATTCTTAAAGTATCAATAATATGGCTGACTATACAATTTGTCCAAAATTTATAGAACAGGCTAGTATTAATAAAAACTTACTATACGATGTTCTTTGGGTTTTTCTCCCTAATAATTCAAAAAGAATTTGTGTTGATACAAATGAAGTAATAATTGATGAATATAATAAAACGGTAAAAAACGATAAAGAGTTATTAGACTGGTATCGATTCTTAACTATGAGAAGAGAACTAAATATTGCAAAAACCGAGATTGATAAAAATGATGAGCCATTGCAATTAAATATTTGTAGAAACTCCTTAGATAAGTTGTTAATTTCGGATTGCAGGTCTCATTATAATAGTTATTCAGAAATAATAAATAAAGCTGGAATTAAAGTCTTAGATAAAAATTTAGCTGCTGTTCACCTGAATTATGGAGGAATAGATTTTCCTTTAAATACAACCAACAGTAAACTAAAGATTACAGAGGAAAACGTTTTTTCTGTTGTTAAAGATATTTGTCAAGAGTTCAAAGACCTTATTGAGAATAAAGGTATGTTTAAACTATTAGTGAATAAGGCAGGGGAAAGAGTTCCTGAAAAAACAGCTCAATTATTATTCTTTGGAGTAGCTTATTCCTATTGTTCAGCTAATGACTTGAAACTAAGTCCTGAAGTAGATTCGGGGAATGGACCAGTAGATTTCAATCTATCACAAGGATTCAAAGCTAACATTAATGTTGAAATGAAAATTGCGGATAATAAAAAACTAGAGAAAGGCTTATGGTCGCAATTAGAAATATATAATCGAGCAGAGAATTCCTACAAAAGCATATACCTAATAGTTAAATATGATGATTTATATGATAAAAAGATTGCGCAATTGGAAAGAGTCTTGATTTACAGAAAAGGACGTGGCGAAAATCTTCCTGAGTTAGTAATAGTTGATTCCACTTTCAAAGAATCAGCAAGTACAAGATAAAAGCCAGTTGCCAACAAAGATGTATATACAAAATAGGCGTAATAGCTTTAATTTCAAAGGTTGTAGTCCGCTTCAATTTTTTAACGGGTTGACAGCTTTGAAGCCCACAATCGCCAACTTTGCATATACGTCAACGTATACAATATAAAGCCCCGGGCAATCCGGGGCTTTATTTTCACTACTTTTTATACGGACTTTTCTTTACTTCTTTCACCATTTTGGAAAATGATTTCTCGTGCTTTCGCTTTTCATGAACGGAAGTGGTAAAATGCCAGGCTTCCTTACGAAGCTTTAGGTAATTCTCATACACACCTTGATCAATCTCTCCGCTTTCTACCGCTTGAATCACGGCACAACCTTTTTCATTGATATGTTGACAATCCTTAAAACGGCATTGGCCTTCAAAGCTGCTAATATCTAACACTTCTGACAGTGAATCTGCATCATCATTGGTAACTCCAAAAACTTTAACTCCCGGAGTGTCAATCAGGATACCTGCCCCTTCGAGTAAAATCATTTCCCTACGGGTGGTGGTATGTCTCCCCTTCCCGGTTGAGTTGCTAATAGCAGCTGTTGCCAGAATTTCCTTTTGGCACAACACATTAATTAAAGTGCTCTTCCCTACTCCCGAAGAGCCGGTAAACACAACTGTTTCACCGGGTGCTATCTGTTTGCGAAGCAGTTCAATACTATCCGGTAATTGAATGCTGGTATAGAAAACCGGAATTTTACCAGTCAGGTGTTTCAAGGCATTTTCTACTTCGTCTTTATTAAACCCCAGGTCTGTTTTTGTAAGCACCAGCAATGGCTGTATTTTTTCATCGGCAAGCTGCAATAGATGGCGTTCAATCCGACGCACATTGAAATTAGCATCCAAACTTTGCACAATAAATGCTTTGTCAACGTGAGAGGCAATCGCCTGCTTTTCCGACACGGCCCCACTCTTTAAGCGGTAAAGTGTCTTTTGTCGGGGGATCAAATAGTGAATAATCCCTTTATCGGCATCCATTGGCTGAAAAAGCACCCAATCTCCCGTGCATGGATAGTCAGCATGTTCTCTTCCATAGAGCATATTTCCGGTAAGTTCACAAGTATAAAGCCCTTCTTCCGAAATGACCTCGTAGCACGTTTTATGAGAGACAGTCACTCGCCCAGGCAAAAAATCGCGATAAACAGATGTTTGTTTTTGTTGTAACAACGATTCGTTCCAACCATATGATTTTAAAATATTCATTTGCTTTAATCTAAATTTTAGCGGAAAGATTGGCTTCAAAAGCACAATCCTTCCTTTTTTATTAAATCTTCTTTCCTATATAGAATACATAACCGTAGAATTCTTTGTACTTATGGTACAGATTTGTTTCATAGCGTTGGTTCGCAATAAACTCTTCGGCTTGTATATTGCCTGCATGCTTCTCCAGGAAGTTTTCCTGCGCCACTACTTGCGGTGCATAAAAATGTTCTGTCCAACAATTTTCGGGCAATATAAAAGTAGCTACAGGAATATATCCGGCATTTTGCATTTGCATCACTTTATTCGGGATGGTGTCAATCCCCTGATAGGCATCCTGCCAAAATGCTTCGATCTCGGCTGGCCGTTCATCTGTAAACCATGACACCTCCGATACAGCAATATAACCGCCAGTCTTCAAAAATTTCCGCCACTCATTTAGCCCACGTTCAAATCCGATGTTATAAATAGCCCCTTCCGACCAAATCAAATCTAATTCTTCATTCCCAAACGGTAGTTGATCCATCGATCCGACAATTCCTTTCACTCGATCTTGAAGGTTGAATCGCTTTGCATCCAGATTAAACAGGTCGATAAACAGCAGAAACAAATCAATACCTGTAATCTGCCCAGGTGCATGCTTTGCCAAGACCATTGTCTGACCGCCTGTTCCACAGCCAATATCTGCTATACGTGAGTCGCTATTCAAATTGTCGATAAAACTCAATGCCTTTAGAGTTACCTCCGGGCTTCCGGGACCTTGGCGTTCTACCGTTGAAAAATATTCGCAGATTAAATCGAAATCAAACTCGTGAATGGATTTATTTTCGTTACTCATGATGTTTTTATTAATAATATTGAAGCGGATCAAATATTAAATCAGCTGTTTACAGCTTTGCATTTGCACCAAAGCATCCCAACTTTTAATTTGATCCATTGAAACCAACGCATCAGAACACCCTTTGCAAGGCTTCAATTGTTTGTAAATGTAAATACGTGAAAATAACTCCGGTAAGAATATACCTGAGTTAACGAGGGGATAACCTTGACCATCCGGCCATAGGTTATTTACTTTACCAAATCCTTCTTAATCTTAAACATCAATTAATTTTAGATAGACCAAAGGTAGACATTTTTGGTCATTAAGCGAACAGGCTTAAATAACTATGGAAATAGAAATTATAGCTTTTCAAAATACTTCACCTGTAAATAGTCAGGCATGCTTAAGGGGGTGTTGAGTACAAAAGCACCCATTAAAATGATTTTCTCTGATTTAAATTGTTCCTTAATGCGGTTGGAATGACGAACGATAAAATCATGGCTTTCATCGAACAACAAATCCAACAAGGCAATTTCAAAATCCTCTTTCGGCATTTGGTCAATTTTTGGAGCCACCATTTGCTGAATACGCGCTTGCTGGTAATCGTGAGGCAATTCATCAAAAGGCTTGGTTTTTCCCGCCAGCAAGGCTTGATATGCGCCGAATGCTGCACCACAGGAAAGTGTTTCACGCTTTTGTCCCACACGATGCACATAACCCAATTTATTTTCTCCAATACCAATGTGAGGACCAAAGAAAATAAAAGCGGTTCCATCATCCGGAATATGATCACCAAAAGCATTGAAACCGGTCTCTCCGGTAAATGGGTAGCCGGCCAGTCCACCAAGCATAAACACATGACCAAAATAATCGCGAACCCTTTCAATCACCACATTATTCAACTCGTCCGGGCAAAGCGACACAGCTGCAATTGACTTTTCTTTTTCAAGACCATACTCATTCAACATTCGCTGGTAATAATGCTCCAACACCTCATCATAAGGTGCTGATTTTGGAAAATGTGTTTTTATTTTCTTTAAAATCGTCTCCATTTATAATCGTTTTTTTATCCGGTTGAACCGAGCGCGTTTGCAATAGCATTCACACACTGAAGCAAAGCAAACAGGTATTCACCTTCATTAGTCAATTGCTGCTTTCTGCTCATTCTCCATTTTTTTAACAACTGAATTTGTGCTTCATGCAGATTTTCCAATGCTTCTGCTCGCAATATAGTAGAAAAATGATGATTTTTTCTTCTTTCCTGAATTGGACGGCGAAGCAATGTTGCCAGCATCTCCCGGGTTAAACTTAATTCTTTTCTAATTTTATTCATGATTCGCTCCCTGATCGTTTCATCTTCTAACAGAGCAGCGTATTTTTCCATAATAGTTTCATCGGTTGCAGCCAGACTTGAATCGAGGTTCGTCATCACATATCGAACAAACGGATCATATTTCACCAGCTTTAAAAGTTTCTCATAATCTGCATGATTCTGAATTTGCATTTCTTTCAATGTTGATCCAACGCCATACCAGCTGGTAATATTGAAACGCGATTGTGCCCAACTAAACACCCAGGGAATAGCACGCAAATCTTCCATTGTTCGCTTTCCGGTACGTCGGGCCGGACGTGATCCAATCTTACTGGATTCAATCACATCAATCGGTGTTGCCTCTGCAAAAAAGTGAATAAAATCCGGATCATTAATTAAATCCCGGTAATATTCCCTGCCCCGAATTCCCAACTGGTTAAAAAGTCCGGTAACCTCTTCGTTTTCCTCTGGCTGGTATTTGTGCAAGACTGTCTGCGCAGTCACACTTGCCAACATCAATTCCAGATTATAGGCAGCATTCACCTTATGAGCATATTTTCGCTCGATGGTTTCCCCTTGCTCTGTGACCCGCAATTTCCCATTGATTGCTCCATGCGGTATGGTTTTGATAAACCAATGCGAAGGGCCCGCTCCACGACTGATACTGCCTCCTGTACCATGAAAAAAGCGAATATTTACTCCGTGCTTCTTCCCTATATCTGTGAGTTGTTTTTGCGCCTCATGCAAAAACCAGGAACTCGCTAAAATGCCACCATCTTTATTGCTATCACTATAACCAATCATCACATCCTGAAGCAGCTCTTTTTGCTGATCCCGTACGCGTTGATATCTCAGACTATTCATCACAACAGGGTGACTTAGGTAATCATCGAGTATTTTCGGACTTGACTGCAAGTCTTCAATGGTTTCAAAAAGTGGAACCACCGGAAGTTTTGCCGCCAGTTGATCTTCGTATTTCAAAGTCATGCCAGCTTCCCGCATAAACAGGTAAACTGTTAGCAAATCTTCCGCATTGCGAGTCATGCTAATGATCAGCTTTCCAAGTGATCGAGTGGTATATTTATGAATGTGGTCACTAACCACCTGTAAACTTTCAACTACATTTCTGGCTTCATTACCAGTTTCAGAATGATTGACCAAAAACGGACGATTAATTTTCAATTCCTTATCCAGAAATTCACGCTTGCTTTTTAGTGAAGATGTCAGATCCAAATTATACTGTTTGCCCATCGAAGATTTCACCAGCTGCTGCAAGGCTTTCTCATGATACTCGCTGTTTTGACGAATATCCAGCTGAGCCAAATGAAACCCAAACACGTTTAATAAACGTTTGCAACGACCAACTGCAACCTGAGCAACTTCAGGAATTCCATAGTTTTCCAATTCCTGGTGAAGCAAGTTTAAATCATTAATAAGCTGGTCTGAATTCTGATAACTGTTTTCCCTATCTTCAAGCTGCAAATTATATTCCTGGCTATGTTCTATTGGTATCTTATTGAGAAGCAATAGAACGTAGGCTTTAAAAATCTCAGAGCTTTGCTCCTGAAGAATTGATTCACCCGAACGATCCGATTCATCAACCAACTGTTGAATACGATCGCGAAACTTCGGTGTTACCTGTTGGATATCTAAATAAATACTCAGCTTTTGAGCTAATGACAACAGCTCTTTTTTAACAATCATGAAAGCATGCGTCCGCAATTTCATCAAAGTCATCCGGGTAATTTCGGGACTTACCAATGGATGCCCATCACGATCCCCTCCTACCCAGTTACCAAATGACAAACCAGGGTAGAAATCAGAATCATTCAACAATTTAGTATCGAAGCCCGATTCGTTCCATGCCTGTTTCAATCGTTTATCCAATAAAATAATTACCTCAGGCAACACATCGGTAAAATAATGCAGAATATTATCCAACTCAGACTCAATCCGTGGTTTTTCAATGTAGATTTCACCTATATTCCACAATCGATGTAATATTTGCTTGATCTCATTTCGAATTTCACCCTTTTCGATGCGGGTATACATTTGATTCTCTCGTTTCACCAATAAAAGGTACAGACTACGATACTCCTGCAGCACGACTGAACGTTTGGCTTCTGTTGGATGCGCTGTTAATACAGGCTCAATCATCACTTCAGGAAGCACTTCCAAAATTTGCTTTTCAGAAAAGCCTTTCTCCTTGAGCATCTTAAAATTCGTTGCCCAAAGTCCGTTGACCTGGCTCATATCCATCTCTTCCTTTGCCCGCCTGCTTTGAACAGCACCATTCACTTCAACCAGGTTCAGCAACTGAAAACACATGGATTGCATGTGAATATAGTCGTTACTTAAAAGAATTGATTCAGGAGGAGTTCGATGCGAATTAATCCATGGAATGTAGGTTACCAGCTCATGCTTGCCACTTTCGGATAAAACTTCAGCAAAGCCATCCAAAAGATAATTCAAATCATCGTAGGGTTTTCCCAATGCATTTTTTACTTGCGTAAAAACAGAATTCATGTTCACAAATTGTTTTTTGCTGTAAATTCAGCCAACAACAATAAACAGATCAACGTCCATCCTGTTCGATAAATAGGAGAATAAATTAATAAATGTCAATCATAGAAAAAGAAAGAGCCTTTCACCCAACATGAAAAGCCCATAACAGAAAAGTTGTATTCAATCGGTTAGTTTGCACTAATTTGTCCGCGAATCTCTCCGCCACCGTACATCGTAGTGTGAACATTCACATACGTGTTTCCAGCCTTCATGGCGTCAACCAAAGCAGATAAGTCTTGTCCTGCCAGTGAACCGATTAAATCATCGGCCATTATTTCACCCATTGCCAGGATACCATTCATACTTCCACCAACTTGTTGAGGCATATAGAGCCATGCAACCGGCCCTCCGCTGCTGCCAGCAGGACCCACGTGTATATGTGAAGCCGTAACGCCTTCAATATTTGCAACAATTAACTTGTAATGTAAAGTCATACCGTCTTTGCTCAGCATAAATATGGCTTGACCGGTCGCCATCGATTCAACAGGTGGAACTTCCTGGTCAGATGTAAGATGTGCCTTAAAGGTCATGACGGGCATTTTTGCACTTTTCAGGCTAACTTCGTCCTGAACATCTACCTGAAATTCTTCCCGATCACACGCGGAAAAACCAATCAGGCTCATTACGATCATAATTAAATAGATTTTCTTCATAGTTTATTAATGTTGATATATGGATAATACATTCTATCCACAGAAATGTTTCATATTTAAGACATTTTTGTCTTATATTATACAACATCTTGTTTATCAACCAATAAATTCAAATAGGAAATGATTTTCTTGTACCTCCCAATCCGGATCAAGCCTGAATCACATGGGTGTGAGTTCCCATAATAATGACGGACGGCATCGGTGGGTCAACCGTTTGAAGAAAACGTTCTATTTCTATTAATGAGGTGGTAAATAATTGCTGATCGGGATGCCCTACCCGACTGACAATTTGAATTGGAATGTCCGCGGGCACATCTCGACCAATTAATTCTTTTGAAAGGAAAACCAGGTTCTTTAAACCCATATACACCATCACCGGAGCCTTCGTTTTTAAAACTGATGCAACGACTTCAATATCCTCAAAACCACCATTTCGTTTGTGTCCGGTGTAAAATAGGGCCATGCTGTTAACACTGCGTAAGGTAACCGGAATATGAAAGCAGGTTGCTGCTGCCAACCCCGAAGTAATTCCAGGTATAACCTCCACATTTAAACCTTCTTCCATACAAAAAGCCAATTCCTCAGCACCGCGTCCAAAAATAAACGGATCACCAGCTTTCAGGCGAACCACCTGCTTGCCCTCATTAGCAAACTTTTTAAGCTGTGTATGAATGTTATCCTGTCGCTCGGTTTGATGCTGCCCATCCTGATAATGTTTCCCCGCATAAATTTTTTCTGTATGTTCACCGGCCAGTTCCAAAATTTCCTCTCCATGCAAAGCATCATACAAAATAACATCAGCCTGCTGAATACAACGAAGGGCTTTCACCGTCAACAAATCCGGATCACCGGGTCCAGCCCCAACAATAGAAATCAGATGCGGTATGCGCATTTTCAATTTTGAGTTTATGCTATTTTTTGCTGATATATTCATAAAACTGGATAAAGGATATTTGATACTGGGTACTTGATTAATCATGTACAAACTGATTGCTGAGACTAATCACAGAAATCTACTCACGACTATTAGCTCAAAGCTAACCGCTAATAGCTAACTACTTGCCACTCCCAAATAGTCCATCGGGCTCCTAAATTTGAATTTGTAATTGAGTTTGTGAATCAGTTTACTGCTATCCACAATTTTGAAAGGCGATTTTTCTTCCGTAAAGAGAGGAGCAGCAATTCCCGAAATCAAGGAAGCCTTTTCATAAAACTCCTGTCGCGTAGGATGAACCGGACAACACGCATTGAACACTTCCCCCCAGACTTCATCATCAATAATTTTCTGAATAATCTGCAAACAATCATCCAAATGAATAAGATTTACAGGTTTATCACCAGACAAAGCTGTTTTCTTTCTGCTTAAAAAGCGAGCTGGATTGCGGTCTGCACCAATCAGGCCTCCAAACCGAAGTATGGTAGTTTGAAAATTTTTATTCTGACTCAACAGGTACTCGGATAAAACAAGCGCTTTTCCAGATGCTTTCTCTGGAAGTAAAACATCATCCTCTGTAACAAATCCATCCAACTCATTATAAACTGAAGTGGACGAAATAAATAATACCCGGGGAACTTGATGCTTTTCCAAAAACGATACCAATTGCTTTATTTGTGCCGGAAAAATGGTTTCTATAAAATCAACCCGACGAGGAGGAATAGAAACAATAACCAAGTCTGTATCAAAAAATGACTCGTCACTTAACAGCACCCTCCCTGGCTCAATAACCAAACGATACGGTTCAATTCCTGCAGCTTTCATCTTTTTCAATTTGGAACGGGTCGTCACCGAACCTTTCACCTCAAATCCGCTCTCCAACAACTGTTCTGCCAATGGGAAACCAAGCCAACCACATCCTAATATTGATATCTTCTTCATATTTTCTCTAAGCTACTAATTAAAGTCCCTGCCAACTTAAACAACACATAAAACACCTAAGTTTAGTCGATTCTTTTTGACTCAATTAAAAATCATGAATTTTACGATAATCCAATTCCGGCTCATTCAACTTTTCAGTGATCCGTCTAATTGCATATTTGATGAAAGACAATTCTTCCTCCTCTTTTGACTCCAATACTAAATTTGGAAACTCTGCCCACGCAGCCTGTGCTGTATGATTGCCATTCGCCAGGACCGGAGCATTTGGTGACGGAAAATTTCCCGAAGCCTTATACCTTTTTATGTCTGCAGGACTAAAAAATAAATAACCATCAAAAACCTCATTCAAAAGAATCTCGGCCTTAGTATTCTGATACACTTCTACAGACAACCAGTCTATTGAGTTAGCATTTAGCAACTCAGGCAACTCATTCAACGACTTATTACCACTCAGGTAAACCACCTTACTATCGTCATTCTGCTGAATAATTAATTCCGCCAAAGGCCGAGCCTTAGGAGACTCAGGACGCTGAACCCTTCTTCCACATTTAGATAAAATCTGCTCCTGCTTTTCGGACAGGCAATAAACCACATCGTTGTTGTTTGCTCCCACTTGCTTACAAAAACGTACTAACCAATGGGCGGCATATGAACTTGTCACCACCCATTTTTTGGATTCATTTCTAATTGATTCAAAAAAATCCAGATCCGGCTTCCGATAGGAAATCCGAATTAACGGATGCTCTGTAAATCTTATCTGTTCGCTTTCGAGCCATTTTCTGGTCAGCGAACTAATCCTACCTCCTATAAAAACTGCTGGTAATTCCATCTTTCTAATGTTTAAAATCTTTTCCCTCTTTAATCTCTTTGACGTATCCTTTCCTGATCACAAAATCACCAAAGCTTTCCTTTTCCAAACGATTTTCAGCAAAGTCAGCAATGATCGGACGAAGTTCATCCAAAATTTGTTCTTCAGAAAGCGTTTCCCGGTAAAGGGAATTCAAACGGGTACCGTTGAAATTCCCTCCCAGGTAAAGATTATAGTGCCCCAATGATTTGCCAATAAAAGCGATCTCGGCCAGGTATGGACGGCCACAGCCGTTGGGACAACCTGTCATGCGTATTACTATTTCTTCTTTTCGTAAGTTGTATTCGTCTAAAATATCCTCCAGTTTCGTTATCAGTTCAGGAAGGTATCGCTCAGCTTCGGCAAAAGCCAAACCACAGGTATTCAATGCCACACAGGCAATTGAATTTTGTCGCAAGCCTGATAATTGTATCGGCCAAACCGTATATTTTTTAAGGATAGCTGCCACCTTGCTTTTCTCTGCAGTATTGGCAATAATCAGGTTTTGATTACCTGTCAGGATAAATTGTGCATCCGGAACTTGTTCAGCCACTTCCCGCAAAGCAGTTTTAAGCTGCAGCTGCTCGGTGTCTTTAACACGACCACCCTCAACAAACAGGTTCAGACTCCATTTTCCATCAGTTCCTTTTTTCCACCCAAACCGATCACCATTTCGTGTAAACTGATATGGTTTCGCAGGCTCCAGTTCATATCCCAGGTACCTGTTTAATTCAGCTTTAAACCAATCCAGACCATTGTCATCGATGGTATATTTCAACCTGGCATGCTTGCGGTTAGCACGGTCGCCATTGTCCTTCTGCACCAAAACCACTTTCTCAGCCACCTCAACTGCCTGATCAGGTTTACAAAAACCAATAACATCACCCAGCCGTGGATACGTTTCCGGAATACCAAAAGTGGATCCGAACCCACCGCCCACAGATATGTTGTAACCAATTAGTTTCCCCTTTTCCTCAATAGCAATGAAACCCAAATCCTGTGAAAATACATCGGTATCATTATACGGAGGAATAACCACAGACATTTTAAACTTACGTGGCAAATAGCGATCGCCATAGATGGGTTCTACATCCTTTTTCGAATCCGCCAATAATTTCTTCTCCAGCCAAATTTCGTGATAAGCAGTTGTTTGCGGAGTTAAATGTGCCGAAATATCTTTGGCTAATTGATAAACCTCTGCATGCAATTCCGACTCTGCTGGATTTGCATGTGACATCACATTCCTGTTGACATCACCACATGCGGCAATGGTATCCATCAATGCATCGTTTATTCCCTGAATGGTTGGTTTCAGCTTGCTCTTAATTACACCATGCAGCTGAAAGGCCTGACGAGTCGTTAATTTTAAGGTTCCATTGGCATGTTCATCAGCCAACTTATCCATTTGCAACCATTGCTGTGAACTTGCAACGCCCCCGGGAAGGCGAACCCGAATTAAAAAAGAAAAGGCAGGTTCCAACTTCTGACGCTTACGCTCTTTTTCAACATCGCGGTCAAACTGCTGATAAATACCATGAAATTTAGACAGTTGAGTATCAGCATCAGCAATTGCTCCCGTTACCGGATCGGCCAGACTTTCTTCCAACGTACCACGTAAATAATTACTGTCATATTTTATTTTTTCGACTTCTGAGAGTACACTCCAATCTATTGATTCGCTCATTCTTTTGATGTTTGATTTTGGATACTTAATTCTCGATTTTTAAACTCTTTTCAATACTAATTTCTTTGCGGTGCAGGAATTGATTAACGATTTTCAAAACCAATCCTAGTGCACCTTGTCCCTTCTAATTTCTATCTCAGGTGCTTTGCCCCTGGCTATTGTTTTCATGCCCCCTCAGGGCATTCTTAAGCTTGTAGCTCATAGCTAAAAGCTCAATAAACATCCGCTTGAAAGCGCTTTTCCTTTTTGAGTTTTTTGAAATATTTTTTTGCTTTATCGGGTGTCATTCCTCCTTGAACCTGAATGATCTCCAACAAGGTAGACATCACATCTTTAGCCATGTACTTCATATCACCGCACAAGTAGAAATTAGCTCCGTTTTCCAACCATTTAAAAATCTCTTCCTGCTGCTCCTGTAAACGATGCTGCACATAAACTTTCTCTTTCTGATCTCTGGAAAACGCTAAATCGATTTTCTCGAGGAAACCCTTCTTGAGGTATTTCTGCCATTCAAGCTGATACAGGAAATCTGATGAAAAACGACGCTCTCCGAAAATCAACCAGCTGTTACCTTTTAAGTTATTTGCTTCGCGTTGCTGAATGAAAGCGCGGTAAGGTGCGATTCCGGTTCCAGCTCCAACCATAATGATTGGGTTTCCATTCTGTGGTAATCTGAAATTTGGATTTTTATCGATGTAAATCAGCAACTCTTCATCAAGCTCCACCCGATCTGCCAAAAACGTGGAACAAGCACCATAGCGCTCTCTGCCTTTATTTTCATAACGCACCCGAGAAACGGTAATATGCACCTCATCTTCAACAGCTTCCTGACTGGATGAAATACTGTACAATCTTGGAGGAAGTGGTCTTAGTATTTCAAGGAATTCTGTCGCTGTTATCTTAAAAGGAAATTCATGAAGCAGATCGAGTAGATCATGGCCATAAAGATATTGGTCCAGTTTCTCTTCATTATCAAGGATATTCAGTACATCTTCTATTCCGGTTTTATCCGCATATTTTTGAATCACATCACGGGTTAACAAAGTTATTTCGTAATGATGCTCCAAAGCTTCATTAAAAGGCAGCTTACCAATACGCGTTTCAACAACTTCACTGTCAATCACACCAAGTGATTTTACGATATCTTCAACCAATTGAGGTGGATTCTGAGCGATAACCCCCAATGCATCGCCCGGCTCATACTTAATTCCGGAACCTTCCAGCGACAACTCCAAATGATAAACTTCTTTATCTGAATCCCGACCAGTAATTCTCGTCTTATCCAGAACAGTTGCTTTAAATGGATTTTTTCTAGTGTAGACTGTTTCTGCACTTTCTGTTTTAACAACTTCAGCAACATTTACAGATGTCTTTGGCGCTAACTTTTCCAATTCTGCTGTTACTCCGTTAATCCATTGTTCAGCATCCTCCTCAAAATCAACATCACATTTTACAATTGGAAAAATTTCATTTGCTCCTGCTTTATTCAATGCTTCATCAACATCGATACCCGTTTTGCAAAACAGTTTGTAACTCTTATCTCCTAATGCCAAGACTGAATAATTCAAACCTTCTAATTTGGGGGCGCGTTTTCCGGTAATAAATTCATGAAAATCTTCAGCCATTTCCGGAGGTTCACCTTCACCATGAGTGCTCACAATTACCAACAAGTTTTTCTCTTCTTTCAACTGCTTGGCTTTATAATCGTCCATTGGATGAACCTTGCAATCAATACCTTTAGCTACGACTGCAGTACACAATTTTTTGGCAAGTCCCTCGCAACGCCCTGTATGCGTGCCATACAAAACCGTTAATGGTAATTTCTGAACCAACGTTTCGGCAACTTCATTCTTACTTTCAGAAGTGCCATTCAATCTGGCACCAGCTAATCCCTGAAAGTATCCATTCAGCCAAATCAACTGCTCCGCTTCCAATCCAAAGCTTAATTGCTCTAGCGCTTGCAGCTGTGTTTCGTTAAGTGGGTGTAACTTCAAACTCATATCTTTTTCTAATTATGGATTTTATTTTCTAAATATTCTTTGATCTCATTTCTAATGCGAATGGAGGCAAATACGTCTTTTGCATTCGAACTAACTGCAACCCTGATATCTCCATCCTGATAAATTGCCGGTGACACAAATTGGCACAAGTCGGGTTGATCATGGATATTCACCAGCACACCAGCTTCTTTCCCATCTTCAGCAATTTGCTGATCAAGTTCCGGGTTATTGGTGCAGGAGTAAAACATCAGGTAGCCCCTCAAATCAGCTTTTTCATAGTCCTTTTCCTTATATGGAATACCGCTTTGCTTAATTTCTTCGGAAACCTCCCGCGCAATCACCTCAATATTGGCATCGAACCGTTGAAGGATTTTGATTTTGCTCCAGGCTGAATGCCCACCACCGATGATCAGGATTTTCTGATCCGCTATGTTTATTGCTATGGGTAAAAAGTTCTTCATCCTATTAAATTTGATATTCGATATCTGATTCTTCAATCTTTCCAAACTTGATCTTGTTCCAGGTTCTTTCGTGGAAGTAATACAGTACCATTTTGGTAAATAATTCAACTCCTCCAATCGTAACAGCAAACTCAAGCTTACCGATTACAAGCCATGCGATCATGATAGTATCTATCGTTCCAACGGTCCTCCACGAAATGGTTTTTACAACGCTTCGGTATGCTTTTTCTCTCATCGTATTTTCGATTTTAAACCATAAAAAAAGCCCTTCTGCATGTACAGAAGGGCTTCTCTTTTATAATAAGTTTAATATTATCTCATCAACTTTTATCCTTCTGTACAAAACAATAGCTACACATACACATCATCATCATGGTAGGTGCAACATTCATCATTTTATTTACAGAAGTATTTTTATTCATTTTTCAGATATCTTTGCTTTAATCTTGGCTCAAAAATAGGAACAAGTTTTTAAAAACAAAGCAAAAGTCATGTTTATTTTTTATTAAATCTAAATAAGAATTATCAACCTGCTAATAATATGAAAGTTATGCTTGTGAAAAAATTGAAAATAATCTTCCTATTAATTGCTTTCGTTTCCCTGTTTACGCACTGTTCCCAAAATACTGCAAATGATATGTTGGAATCATACAGGGAAGAAGTAAGAATAACGGAGCTGAATTTTTCTAAAATGGCCAATGAAGAAAGCATTGGTGCTGCTTTCAATTTTTACGCGTCAGATGATGTCGTTTTAAGCAGAGGAAACCAACTTTTAAAAGGAAAGGAATCATTGTCTAAATACTTTGAGAATCCAATATGGGATTCTATAAAACTGGAGTGGTCACCAGATTTCATTGATGTTTCCAGCTCTGGAGATTTAGCATACACCTACGGAAATTACACGTTAGCTCAGCTTGATTCGATCGGACAGGAAACGAAAACAACAGGTATTTTTCATACCGTCTGGAAAAAACAGGAAAACGGTGAATGGAAATTTGTATGGGATTAATGCTTACGTAATGATGACTCGCGTATAATTAACTCAATAGGCATTTTTATTTCCTGATAGATATGGCTTGGTTTCTTACGTTCAATTTCACCAATAGTCAATTCTGCTGCCTTTACTCCCATTTCGTAAGCCGGTTGCTTAATTGTGGATATTGAGGGAGTGACCACTTCAGAAAATGGTTCGTTACTGAAACCGACAATACAGATGTCCTCAGGCACACGAATTCCTTTCTCCTTCAAATACATAATCATACTTAATGCTGATGTATCGTTACCACAAAAGACAGCATCTGGTGGATTCTCCAAAGCCAACAGTTGTTTAATCGCTGTTAGCCCATCAACGCGAGTCAGCTGATTGTAAATTATTAGTTCATCAACAATCGGTAGGTTATTATTCTTTAATGCCTCCAGGTAGCCATTCATCCTGTCGCGATAGGTATTTAAGGAAGTTGGTCCTGCCAAATGGGCAATTCGCTTACAGCCCTGATCAATCAGATGTCTCGTAGCCAAAACGCCACAATTAAAATCATCGACTAGAATCTTATGAGCTGGAAAATCTGGTGCCACACGGTCAAAAAATACCATGGGAATATTCTTATTGGCAAACAAATTAAAATGATCAAACTGATTAGTCTGCATACTTAATGAAGCAATTAATCCATCTACCCGACTTGAAAACAGCGAATGTATCACTCTGCTTTCCTTATCCAACAAATCTTTTGATTGAGAAATAATCACATTATAACCTGCTTCAAATGCAACATCTTCCACCCCACTGATAAACGTAGAGAAAAAATGTCGATTGATTAGCGGAACCACAATACCTATTGTATTGGTTTTCTGGGTTCGCAGGTTTGAAGCAATTGTGTTAGGCTGGTACCCATGTTTCAACGCAAGAGCCTTAATTTTTTCCTTTGTGGCTTTGCTAATACGCGGATTATCTTTCAGTGCCCGAGATACTGTCGACGCTGAAATATTCAACTCCTTAGCTAGATCGTGGATGGTTATTGATGTCTTCTTCATTTTTCTTTGGATACACAAATATGACAATTATTTTTCAAAAAGACATTAGACTTCAAAACAATGTGCAATCGATTGCATTTTTAATTTCTTTACTATAAATTTGCACCAATCAATAAATTACAAAACCCTTAATTTACATTTATGAAATACTTTTTCTATTTAAGTTTGATCCTGTCGGTAATTTCCTGCAATCACTATAAAATGGATTATTCTAAATTGATAGATAATCTATCTGCTCAGCTAAACGTATTAATTGAAAGCACACATGATCCTGTAAAAGTGCCCCGATCCTGGAATGAAGAAAATGGCTATAAGATGATAAACAAAGGAGATTGGTGTAGTGGATTTCCAGCTGGCTCTTACTGGTACATGTATGACTTGACGGGTGATGAAAGATGGAAAAATGTTGCAATTGACAATACGGAGAAATTGGATGGTATTCAAAATTTAAGAACAACACATGATCTCGGATTCATGGTATATTGCAGCTACGGGAATGCGTATCGTCATACTCAAATTGATGCATATAAAGATATTATTATTCAGGCATCAGAAAGTTTAATTAGCCGGTTTGACTCAACTGTTGGTTGTATCAAATCATGGGATCATGGGAAATGGCAATTCCCGGTAATTATTGATAATATGATGAATCTCGAAATGTTATTTCGGGCATCAGAAATCACCGGTGATTCCAAATACAAAGAGCTCGCCATCACCCATGCCAATACAACTTTAAAAAATCACTTTCGTGAAGATATGAGTTCCTACCATGTGGTAAGCTACGATACGATTACCGGCAATCCTGAAGTTAAACAAACACACCAGGGATATGCGGATGAATCAGCCTGGGCACGCGGTCAATCATGGGGATTATACGGCTACACCCTGTGCTATCGGTTTGCAAAAGATCCAAAGTACCTGGAAACTGCAAAAAAAATAGCTGATTTTATTATTCCGAATTTACCAGCTGATAAAATTCCATATTGGGACTATAATGCACCTAATATCCCTGATGAAGAAAGAGATGCATCAGCAGGCGCATTAATTGCCTCTGCGTTCTACGAATTAGGAGCTTACGTTGACAATAGCGAAAAATACTTTTCAATTGCTGATGAAATTGTCAACAGCTTGTCGTCTGAAAAGTATCTGGCAAAGATTGGTAGTAATGGTGGCTTCCTATTGATGCATTCTGTTGGCCACAAACCAGGAAACTCAGAAATTAACGTACCACTTAATTACGCTGATTATTATTATCTTGAAGCATTAAACAGACAAAAACAATTAAAAAACAGATAGTATGAGTATTAAATTTGAAGAACGTTATGCGTATCATCCTGAAGACTTTAAAAAGTATGATACTGAAAAAATACGAAAAGAGTTTCTGGTTGAAAAAGTGATGGAAGATGACTCGATCAACCTGGTGTATTCTCATATCGATCGATATATTGTTGGAGGAGCAGTTCCCGCAACCAAAGCTTTGTCCCTCGATGCTGTTGATGCGCTAAAAGCAAATTATTTTTGTGAACGACGCGAGGTTGGTATTATCAATGTTGGAAGAACCGGAACTGTTGAAGTAGATGGTAAAGAATATATTTTAGCATTTAAAGATGCCTTGTATATTGGAAAAGGAAGCAAACAGGTAGTTTTCAAATCTGAAAGCACAGAAGCTCCTGCACATTTCTATATCAATTCGGCTCCTGCCCATAAAGAATATCCAACCAAACAGGTAACACTAAAAGATGCAAACGTCTTGCATTTAGGGTCACTAAAATCATCCAATGAAAGAGACATTAATCAGTTACTGATCAATACAGTTGTTGAAACCTGTCAATTACAAATGGGAATGACCGAGTTGAAGGAAGGAAGCGTTTGGAACACCATGCCAGCGCATACACACAGCCGCAGAAACGAAGTTTACTTCTATTTTGATGTTCCAGAAGGACAAGCTGTTTGTCATTTCATGGGGCAGCCCAAGGAAACCCGCCATATTTGGATGCAGAATGAACAGGCAGTAATCTCGCCAACCTGGTCTATTCACTCAGCTGCAGGTACCAGCAACTATATTTTCATTTGGGGAATGGCTGGTGAAAACCTTGATTATACCGACATGGATGTTATACAACCGAATGAATTAAGATAATTCAATTCTATAAATCATGGAAAGACGCAGCCTCTTTAAATATTTTTCATTGCTGGGGATAATGCCTTTTGCGAAAAGCTTGAAAGCGAATGATCTTTTCTCAGAAACAGATTTACCCAACCGAAAATACTGGGTGAAAGTGCTAACAGAAATTGCATCACCGCTATTGGAAGCTTTAAGCAAAGGAGAGCTTAAGCAAAAAATGCCTGTCGAGTGTAAAGAGGGGCGTCTGGCCGATCGTAAAAAAGTAACCTATTTGGAAGCCTTTGGCCGCTTAATGGCAGGAATGGCACCATGGTTAGAGTTAGGGCCAGATTCATCCGAAGAGGGAAAGCAACGTGAACATTTCATCAGATTGGCGCAACGAAGCATGAAAATTGCAGTGGATCCAAAATCACCAGATTTTATGAATTTCACTGAAGGCGGACAACCGTTAGTTGATGCCGCATTTTTGGCGCATGCAATTCTTCGCGCTCCGGATACTTTGTGGCACCAGTTAGATTCTGTAGCGAAATCAAATTTGGTTGAAGCCATGAAAAGTAGCCGGGTAATTGTTCCCCCTTACAATAATTGGTTGCTTTTTAGCGCAATGGTTGAGGCATTTCTGCTATTTGCAGGTGAAGAATGGGATGGCATGCGTGTTGACCTTGCAGTAAAGAAACACATGGAGTGGTATGTCGGAGACGGTATATATGGCGATGGACCACAGTTTCATTGGGATTATTACAATAGCTATGTGATTCAACCAATGCTGCTTGATGTTCTGAAGGAAGCAAACAGACATAGCGACAGGTACAAAGAAACCTATCAAATTGTATTGAAAAGAGCTAAACGCTATGCAGAGATACAAGAAAAACTGATTTCTCCGGAAGGAACATTTCCCGCAATTGGAAGATCACTCCCCTATCGCTTTGGAGCTTTTCAACATTTATCGCAAATGGCATTGCAACATTATTTACCGGAGAGTTTACAACCAGCTCAAGTCAGATGCGCTTTGTCTGCAGTAATCAAAAATATGTACGAAGCAGAAGGAGTTTTTGATAAAAATGGATGGCTACAAATTGGTTTTTACGGACATCAGCCAGACATTGCTGAAGGATATATCTCAACTGGAAGCCTTTATTTATGCAGTGTTGGATTATTAGCACTTGGACTACCACCGAACGATCCATTCTGGATTGATCCAGCTACCAAATGGACATCGCAAAAAATATGGTCTGGGGAAAATTTCCCAGCCGATCATGCTATTAAAGATTAAAATAAAAAAATAAACAACTGATATAAATGAATGATTTATTTGATTTAAAAGGGAAAGTTGCCCTAATCACAGGAGGAACACACGGTATCGGAATGGCAATTGGTAAAGTTTTGGGGAATGCAGGTGCCAAAATTTGTGTGAATGATTTGTCACAAGACAAACTTGATTCCTGCAAAAAAGAATATGCAAAATTTGGCATTAATGTGTTTACCGTCGTTTTTGATGTAACCAACGAAGAGGATGTTGACAAAGGGATCTCAGCTATTGAAAAAGAAGTTGGTGCCATTGATATTCTTGTCAATAATGCAGGAATTATCAAGCGTATCCCAATTCTGGATATGGCAGTTGCTGACTACAAACAAGTGATCGATGTTGATTTGGTAGCTCCTCTGATTGTTGCAAAAAGAGTCGCCCCAAAGATGATAGAAAAAAGAAGTGGGAAAATTATCAACATGTGCTCAATGATGAGTGTCTACGGAAGAAATTCCGTTTCTGCGTATGCATCTGCAAAAGGTGGGTTGAAACTTTTGACAGCCAACATGTGCTGCGAATGGGCAAAATACAATTTACAAATTAATGGTATCGGTCCAGGTTATATTGCTACGTCACAAACAGCTCCTATCCGTGAAGGTGGGCATCCATTTAATGATTTGGTGATGATGAGAACTCCTGCCGGACGTTGGGGAGAACCTGAAGATGTTGGTAATGCTGCACTCTTTTTGGCATCACAAGCAAGCAACTTCGTAAATGGACATGTGCTTTATGTTGATGGTGGAATATTAGCCAATTTTGGCTATGTGAAAGGTGAAAACGATATACCAGAGTAATATGAAAAAGTTGTATTTCTTATTCATCACAGTAACTCTTTTTGCAGCGCAATCCTGTCAAAAAGATCCTGTATTGGTTCTGGAAAATCCGTTGGGCATTGATCGGGTGGATGAAACAATTGTTCTGGATCGTGCACAAGTGGAAAGCATGACTGGCACGATCGCCGAGGGTTTGGCTCCAGTATTGAAAAATGCTGATAAACTAGTCCCTTCACAAGCTGATGATATGGATGGTGATGGCAATTGGGATGAGTTGGCATTTACGGTTGATTTAAAAGCAAATGAAACTGTTGGGTTGACCCTGGAACTTATATCTATCGATGTTTATCCTGCCTTTAAAAAACGGACGAACCTTCGATTGGGAATGCCTGCTGGTGATGAAAAATGGAAGGAAGTTGATCACGCTGTCGCCCCAGTTGGGCTGGCTGGTTTTCCAACCATCCCACAAGGCGAAGGAGTAACCTGGGAAAATGACAAATTTGGATTCCGCATCTATTTTGACTGCAGAAGCGCCAAAGACCTTTTCGGCAAACTACAACCTGTAATGATTGCCGATAAAGTGCACACTCCAGAAATGGGTAGCTATCATGAACTGGCAGATTGGGGAATGGATGTATTACACTGTGGAAGTTCCCTTGGTGCAGGAGGACTGGCTATGCTTGAAAATGATTCGCTTTATCGTTTAGGTTCGACTGATATTTTTGAATACCAGAAAATTATTGAAGGCCCTGTTCGCTCGGTTTTTGATCTGAAATATGAAGGATGGAATGTTACAGGCAAAAAGCTGAATGCTGTTGAACGGATCAGCATTTATCCGGGAAAGTATTGGTTTGAGTCGGATGTAACTGTTTCTGGATTTGAGGGTGAAAAACAATTGGTAACCGGAATCGTGACCAGCATGCTAAAAAACAAACCCTACCAGTTTAATGCAAATGATGACTATCAGGCAATTGCAACGCTTGACAAACAATCGCTAAATAATGATGAACTTGGAATGGCTGTAATGCTTCCTGCTGCTGAAACTACTAAAATTGGCCAAACAACTAATATCGACTTCTATTCGCTAGGTTATCAAACCGTTCCTGAAAAGAATTTTAGTCAGGTGATTTCTCAAACCTACTACGTTGCACAAAGAGTGAAGAATGATGTTCCAGCTCAGCATTTCTTTTTTGCAGTTTGGGGATTGGAAAATTCAAAATGGAATGAGATTGACAATTTTAAAGAATACATGGCAAATGAAGCTGATAAAATTAGTAATCCGGTGGTTATCAATATCAATTAAGAAGCTTTGATTTATAGAAAGCAATATATTATGAAGAAAGGCTGTCAGTTTGATGACAGCCTTTCTTTTTTAAAGCGCCTATCTTGATCGTATCTCCCTTCTCATAAACGTGTGGTAAGCAATTGCAAAAAACACAATGGTGGCAGCAATCAATGCTGTTGCCTGTGGCCAAACCAACATCAGACTTTGATCCAATGACAATGGGCTTGGAATAGCACCACTCATTTGTTCCATCGTCAACGGTCCCAAACTCCTCACCGACGGCACCAACAAAGTAGAAGTGGTATCCGAAAAAAGTTGACTGGGATTCAGTCGCATAATATTCTGAACCAGTCGTTCAAAACCAATAATGGTTGATTCGTGTGAATAAGGTGACGGAGCAATCCCTTTAGCGATTAGACTAACAGTCATGTTAAAAAAAATGGTGAAAAACAGCCAAATCGAGATTCCGGCTAAAGCTGATGTAGCAGCCTGGCGAAACTTTACAGAAAACAAAACAGATAAGTTCAACCAAAAAGCAACATAGATGATGCTGATTACTGCAAAAGCCATAATTCGCAAAAATTCTTCGGCAGTTGGCGGTATACCAATAAAAATAAGGCCAAAGCCCAGCACCATAAAACTCAAGGCAAAAAACAAAACACTTAATACAATCAGCGCAGCAACGAATTTTGCATTTAGCACATAATCGCGATAAATGGGTTGCGCTAATAAACGGCTAAGTGTGCCTTTGTTTTGTTCAGAGTTAATACTATCAAAGCCAAGGCTGATGCCAAGCAAGGGCCCCAAAAAGCTGATAAAAACAATAAACGAAGGCAATGTTCCATCCGAAATAGTAAACAGTTTCAGGAAAAAGAAACTATCATCTCCCGTATTGCTATGAACAACCTCTGAAAAATTGGTGAGTGCTGTGTAAAGTGAGCCCATACAGGTTAGTAAAATTAGCCCAACCATCAGGACAAAACGCCAGCTTCTTACCGTATCGGCTATTTCTTTATTTACAATGACCCAAAATGGGTTTAACGTTTTAATATCTACTGTACTTTCCATTACAAACCTCCTTCAAAATATCGGTTATAAATAGCGTCAAGGCCGTATTCTTTTTTATTCAGATAATGCAATTCCAACCCGTTTTCCATGATCTTCCTGGCAATGGATGATGAAATATCCGTTTCACATTCAATACGAAAAAGCTCATTCTCTTTTGATACAGATTCAATACCCGAAACAGGTTCAAATATTCTCTCCAAATTTTCTACTGTAACCGGATTATCCGGCTCTCTCCTGTTTTCGGCAATTCCCAGTTCAATCAAATACCGCCCTTTAGTAAAAAGCTGTTCGGATAACGAATCGATATTTCCTTCGGCAAGTAGCTTCCCTTCGACAAAAATTCCGACACGATCGCAGACCTGTTGCACCTGGTGAAGATTGTTGGATGAAAAAAGAATACTCACCCCATGCTCATCACGAAGTTCCGCAATCAAACTTAGAAACTCCTGAATTCCCTTAGGGTCTATTCCAGAAGTTGGTTCATCCAGAATGATCACTTCTGGACTTTTTATCAAAACATCTGCCAATCCCAACCGTTGACGCATACCTTTTGAGTACTTGCCAGTCTTTTTGTCTTTCTGATTAGTAAGCCCAACACGTTCGAGTAAACCTTCCGCCTTTTCCAAAGCATCCTCAATGGCTATTCCGTTTAAACGAGCTGTAAATACCAGGTTTTCAAGACCAGTCCTGTCATCGTAAAAGCCAACGTCCTCGGGCAAATACCCCACCTTCTTCTTCACTTTGATGGGATGGGTTGTTGAATTGATACCACAGACTTCAACATTTCCCGTAGTTGGTTCGCTCAAACCCAACATCATTAGGATAGTAGTTGACTTTCCTGCGCCGTTTGGACCAAGCAAACCAAAAATCTCGCCTTTCTGAACAGTCAGGTTTAAGCCATCAACAGCTGTAAAATCGCCATATTTTTTTGTCAGTTTTGTAAGTTGAATAATTGGATCAGCCATGGCTTACCTCCTTCCATACTTTTTGAACAAAAACGCAACTCCTCCAATAGCACCAATAATAATCAGAATCCCCAACCATCCCATCAATATTGGTGTTTTAACCATGATGCGGAAAGAAACAGAAGAACTTGCTTCAGGCGTTTTTGCGGTTATATTAGATACATAGTCACCAGGAATAGCCTTTTTATCAGCTTTGATAGTTGCGTAAACCGTTTCGGTCTTTCCCGGCTCCAGGTCTTCTATCTTCTTTGGATCGAAAGTAACTTCCCAATTTTTGGGTTTACCAGCTGAAAGCGTAACATTTTTTAGAATTGCAGAACCGCTATTGAAAACATTCAACTCCACTTTTTTCTCACCTCCAGCAGTAATTTTTGCACTCAACAATCCGGTGGGAGTATTTAAATCGATTTCGTAGGTACCGGTAATAACCACTTCCAATTCAGTCCCTGCCGAAGTTGAGCCGGAAACCGCTTTCACAGGAATTTTATAGGTACCTGCTTTTACTGAAGCCGGAGCTTTTATCTCATAGGTAATATCTTTTGTGCCATTTGCTTCAACCTCTGTTGACGTTGCCTGCTGATAGGCTGGTTTTATTGCAACACTCCAGCCTCGTGGCGCCTCTGCCATCAGAGCATATTGTTGCTTGCTCATGGTTCGGTTTTTCAATACAGCTTTAAAATTGAAACTCGATTTGGAAGTTCCTTCCATATTTTTCTGGTCACAGGTAAGTTCAGACTCGTTAGATCCTCCGGTTGAAACATTAATTGTTACCGGAAGCTTAACGACATCGCCTGCCTTAATGTAGAAAGTATAATTTCCTTTTCGAACCTGATAAGGTACATCAACTTTTAATGTCAGGGTTTTCTTTTGACCGGACAGCACGGCAAGTTTATCAACATCATAACCACCAGCAGTGAGTGTATAATTCCACGAGCGGGGAATGTTGCTAACCGAAATAAACTCATTGCTAGTTTGGCTTCCGTTATTAATTAAATCAACAGAATAACTCACCGATTTTCCTGGTGACACGGATATCTTCGTGTAGGGGGTGTAAAGCTCCAAACCATCTTTATTCTGGGCATTAACTGATTGAAAAAGCGAGGCAATACACAATACTGCCAACATAAACCTAATGTGAAATTTCATACGTTTCATAAGAATCCTTCATTTTATGGTTATACTTCGATAATTATTGTTTCACAAATAATTTCCTATGTAAACTATTCAATAAATTCTAGTACCTGTACACTATTTTATTGCACAGATTTTCTGATCAACAAAATTGAAAATGAAAAAATGTAATGGATCTACGATTGCAAAACGGCATAAGGTGGAGGCAAATCGTATAATAACGCAAATATGGATTGGTGAATTGAAAAATTGAAACTACCACTATACCTTTGCTTATTTTTTTCAGCTGACAAATAAGAACCCGGCACGTTCTCAGCTTCAACATCCATACTAACATCACTGGTTTCATCCAAGTCTGCAGTAATAGCCAATGGTTCTATCATCGGTAAGCTATGAGCAGTCTCAACAGACAACAGGTTCAAGTGATTTTGTTCTAAAAATTGACTGGATCTGCTTCCCAAACCAAGTAGGGAAACTATTCCAACAAATAAAACGAAAACACTTGAAATTCTTAAACAATACCCTGCCATTTGTCTGTGCAGTCCCCGAAGGAGAGAAATACCTTCGAAATAAAACTTGCCATCAGAAGTCAAAATCACGTTAATTGGCAGTTTTTTAAAGTTCTTCCTATTAAGCATCGAATTCAACTTATTTTTGTTCTAATAATTAGTTTTTCGAAAGAACGAAATTAAAAAATCCTGCAATGTATGAATATTCGCAAACGCACTTTTAACACTATTTAAGAGATTTGACAATTTTTAACCATCTACCTAGTAGATTTGTGTTTCCGCCTTTTTAAGAAGATAAAAAACCCAGAAAATGCTCGTTACCCCTTACTTTGTTCTCAAACGAAATAAAGTTTAATCATCCATTTTTTGTAGATTCACAAAAAAAAGGAATAATAACTGGGATGGAGGATATCGTAAAACTCTGTTACATCATTTTACTAGTTCTGGCATATGGTGTTTCGAACGGACAGACAATTAATTATATTGAAAAGCCAGAGGAATCGAAAATTGATGTCATGATTGACAACAACTTATTTACCTCCTATCTATATGCTCCAAGTATTATTAAACCGATTCTTTGGCCTGTTATCTCAGAGCAAGGAAATCATCTAACACGTTCGTTCCCATGGGATTCAAAATCAGGTGAAAGAGTGGATCATCCAACACATACCGGCACCTGGCTAAATTATGGAAATGTAAATGGAGTTGATTTCTGGAATAATTCCAATTCAATTCCCTCACAATACAGAGAACAATTAGGTCGAATAAAACATAGAGAAATAAAGAATATTTACTCAGAAAAAAGTTCTGCAAAGCTGATTGTAAACTCTCAGTGGATTTCAGAAAACGGGATACCAATGCTAGATGAAGAAACTACTTACACTTTTAAAGTAGATGACAATTACCGAATAATTGATCGTACGACAAAGTTAACCAACCTATTGGATACCGTGGTTTTTAATGATGACAACGACGGGTTATTCGCAATTCGTGTTTGCAGGGAGTTGGAACTTCCGGAACAGGGAATTCAGGAACTGACCAACATAAATGGTGGAATCATAAAAATGAAAGTTGGCAAAAATCAACCTGCAAATGGCAATTACCTGAGTAGCGAAGGTATTTCTGGAACGGATGTCTGGGGCACACGTGCCCGGTGGATGAAACTTTTCGGTAAGGTGAATAATGAAAAAATCACCTTGGCCATTATTGATCATCCTGACAATTTAGGCTACCCAACTTATTGGAATGCACGCCCATATGGACTATTTGCAGCTAATCCATTTGGCCAGAGAATATTCAACGAAGGAAAAAATGAATTGAATTTTTCGATGCTAAAAGGAGAATCAATTACCTTTAACTATCGATTTGTGGTTATCTCTGGAGAATATGCAAGCAATGATGAAATCGACAAATTGACTTTAGATTTTGAAAAACAAACTTTAAACTAAAACATGGCGTTAAATTATATCTGGATTTTTTTCTTCCTAATTGCCTTTGTTGTAGGTCTAATCAAGCTAATCATTTTTGGTGACACTGAAATTTTTCCAGCGATTGTTGGTTCTACTTTTGATATGGCCAAAACAGGTTTCGAAATTTCCCTGGGATTAACTGGTGTACTTACGCTATGGATGGGAATCATGAAAATTGGAGAAGAAGGTGGAGTCGTACATGTATTTTCTAAATTTATTGGACCATTTTTTCGCAAACTCTTTCCGGAATTAGGCAAAGAACATCCTGCACATGCTTCCATAATGATGAATATTGCGGCAAATATGCTTAACCTGGATAATGCAGCAACACCCATGGGACTAAAAGCCATGAAAGAAATGCAGGAAACGAATCCAAATAAAAAGGTTGCGTCCAATGCACAAATCATGTTTTTGGTTTTAAATACATCAGGCTTAACTGTTTTACCAATTAGTATCATGGTTTATCGTGCCCAGCTGGGAGCTGTTAATCCAAGCGATATATTTATTCCTATTATGCTGGCAACCTACTTTTCAACGCTAGCGGGGTTACTTGCTGTTTCCTATTATCAAAAAATAAACTTACTCGACAAAACAATACTCTCCTATCTCGGCGGACTAACTGCATTTATTGCCGGATTAATCTGGTATTTTTCGTCGCTAAGTCAGGATGAAATTACGACAGTATCCAATGTCTCAAGTAACTTGATTCTTTTTACTGTAATAATCCTGTTTATTCTTTTGGGAATGCGAAAGCGCATAAATATCTACGAAGCGTTTATTGAAGGAGCCAAAGATGGGTTTAAAGTTGCAATAAAAATTATTCCCTATTTGATCGCAATATTAGTTGCCATTGGTGTTTTCAGAGCGTCGGGTGCAATGGATTGGTTTATTCAGGGAGTTGCCTGGTGTTTTCAACAAGTTGGTATTAATACAGACTTTATTGCTGCTCTTCCCACCGCATTAATGAAACCCCTTAGTGGTAGCGGTGCCAGAGGAATGATGGTAGATGCAATGTCAACCTATGGAGCAGACTCATTTGTTGGAAAAGTTGCCAGTACGGTACAGGGAGCCACAGATACGACTTTTTATATTCTGGCTGTTTACTTTGGTGCTGTGGGAATTAAAAAAACAAGACATGCCCTCGCCTGTGGGCTTATTGCTGACTTCACCGGTATTATTGCAGCAATTCTAATGGGCTATTTGTTCTTTCACTAATAGTCAATGGATAATTATCAAGTACAATGATCAATTATAAAAAACTGAATTTATACGTCCTGTTTCAATCTCTTAACCAATAATACGAAGCTGAAAATATCCAGTATTTGAAATCTAGAAACTAAAAGCTAATGGCTATCAACTAAAAGCTTCCTAGTTCATCGCGTCGTAAACAATCACCTTTTCCCATAAATCGCCATATTCTTCAACAAATTTAAGGTGGGTTGGATGAACTTGGTAGTCATCCTGGTCGGCTTTACTATCGAACACTGCCATATATGAATAAGTAAATGAATCATCCACCACATCACGGGGAGATTCAACGGCTTTACCAACATGACTTATTTTAATTTGCGGAACTGTGATCAATATATTGACACCTTCCTCGAACCGCTTGCAATCGGCTTCATTTTCCGGATTCTTCAACCAAAAAAATACGTGATGGATAAAACCATGTTCCATATCTATTTTAAGATTTGTTGCATCTACTTTTTTCGACATAAATGACAGGCTTACGAATCCGGCACCTGCAACTAGTTTTTTAAAAAAGTTTCGTCTGTTTTTCATCCTGTATACTTTTCATTGTAGTTATAGAACATCCACTACTTGTTTTAGCTTAACCAGCTTGGTCAGCAGATTTTTCAAATAATCAAGCTTCAACATGTTTGCACCATCAGATTTTGCATTGGCAGGATCTGGATGAGTTTCGATGAAAATACCATCAATACCAACAGCGATACCAGCACGGGCAATGGTTTCGATTAATTCAGGTTTGCCGCCTGTAACACCCGATGTTTGGTTGGGCTGCTGCAAAGAATGAGTGATATCCAGAATCACAGGACAGTCGTTTTCCTTCATTTCAGGAATTCCACGATAATCAACCACCAGGTCCTGATAGCCGAACGTAGTTCCGCGTTCAGTCAGCATCACTTGGTCATTTCCACTCTCGCGAACTTTGTCCACCGCAAACTTCATGGAGCCTGCCGACAGGAACTGACCTTTTTTAATATTGATTACCTTTCCGGTTTTTGCCGCAGCAACCAATAAATCAGTTTGTCGACACAAAAAAGCAGGAATCTGCAACACATCAACATATTGAGCAGCCAAAGCTGCTTCTTCAGCCGAGTGAATATCGGTAACCGTTGGAATGTCAAACTTCTCCCCTACAGCTTTTAAAATGCCAAGCGCTTTCTCATCACCAATTCCAGTGAACGAGTCAAGCCTGGAGCGATTTGCCTTTCGATACGAGCCCTTAAAAACAAAAGGAATTTGTAACTCATCACAAATAGCTTTAATAGTTTCAGCGATTTCAAAAACGATTTCTTCGCCCTCTATGACACATGGTCCAGCCAATAACAAAAAGTTCTGACCGCTATATTTTAATTTTGGAATCATTTGCTATGTTTTTTTGCGAAGATACAAATTAGCCTACTATTTTTAGATTTGAATCCTGTTTTTGTTATACCTTTTGAACTATATTCCATCAAATTAAGTATTAGTAAATAAAAAAGGAAGAACCGATGTCAATGCTAATTTTATATTTGTTTCTCGCTCTTGGTGTTTCATTTTTGTGTTCGATACTCGAAGCTGTCATTCTTTCGATACCGCTCCCCTACATACATAGTCATATCAAAACTGGATCGAACTCAGCCCTTAAATTACGAAAGCTTAAAAACAATATCGACCAGCCATTGTCTGCCATTTTATCGCTGAATACCATTGCTCATACCATTGGAGCGGCAGGGGTTGGAGCGCAGGCAGTCGCTATTTTTGGAAACCAGTGGTTTGGGATTATTTCAGCTATTCTAACCTTACTTATCCTGTTCATTTCTGAAATTATTCCGAAAACCATTGGAGCCACTTTCTGGCGTGAATTATCAAAGCCAACGGCGTATATTCTGGATGTAATCATTGTTCTGATGTATCCACTGGTTGTCGTTTCGGGATTGCTTACCCGGTTATTTTCGCGGGAAAAGAATCCGCAAATTTTAAGCAGGGAAGAAATTGCAGTACTAACTGATTTGGGAGCAGAAGAAGGAGTATTTAATGAAAATGAACGAAAAATCATTAATAATACATTGCTCACTCAATCATTAAAAGTGAAGGAGATCATGACTCCCAGAACCGTTTTAGCAACAGCACCCGAAACCATGAAACTGGTGGACTTCTTTAGTCGAAAAGAGTTTTTTGCCTATTCTCGAATCCCCGTCTATCAAGAGAGTATTGATGAAATAACCGGCTATATTCTCAAGTACCAGCTGATGGAAAAGTTACTGGACAACCAGGGAAAGATTGAACTGAAAGAAATTAAGAGAGAAATTATTACCTGCTACGAAAGCTTTACCGTTTCCCAATTATTCAATCTGTTAATCGAGAAAAACGAACACATTGCGCTGGTTTTAAACGAATATGGATCGACCGAGGGAATTGTGACCATGGAAGATATTATTGAAACCATCCTGGGAAGAGAAATCATTGATGAGCGCGATGACAAGATTGACATGCAGCTTCATGCCCGTGAAAAGTGGCGAATCCGATCCCAGACCCTAAAAAATCGGTTCCTTGATTTACGCAACTCCAAAAAGAAAAAGTAGGGTGAATGATTTGTAGTTTTTTTGTCATCTCAAGTTCTACAGGGCAAAATTCATAAATAAAAGCCACCATTCACTTTTGGCTACAACGAAGTCAGATTTGGTTACACCAGAAAATGAAATACTTAAGACATTTGTGCTGTAAACAATTAAATATTTAAAAAATGGAAACAGTATTGATTACAGGAGCAAATAAAGGAATTGGTTTTGAAGTAGCAAAGCAATTAGCAAAAGGTGGCTATTTCACAAGGGAAATTTTCACAAACATACATTGCACCAATTTTCATCAAGGCAGGCTTTGTACAAACGTACAAGCCTCCACTTTTAGCATGGACACCATTTGTACAAACGTACATTGCTCGTCTTTTTGACAGGCAATGATTATACAAACATACATTGCCCAATTTTTCACATGAACGAGCTTTATACGAACGTACACGACTCCAATTGTCGAGTTTCTATACTTGTACGTTTGTACGCGTTGCTAATGAATAACAATCTTTTGTTTAAATAAACTTTTCTGTTTCCTGTATGATTTTGTTAACTTGTGGTAGTTTTAATATAAACCCAAACACACAAAATCATGACACAAGCTCTCCCTGAAAATACTTCATTAAATAATACGTTACCACACATTTTGAATGAAGAATAAAATACTACATATCGTTCCCTTATTTCTGTTGCCAATTTGGATTAATGCGCAACCTACGACTATTAGTCAGAACGAGAATTTTGCATATGCCATGAAAGATATATTAGAACTTTATTCTCCTCAGGAATTTAAGAATGAAAAAGTATATAGAATCTGGTTTGACGACTTTCAGGTAATTGAACTTGTAACAACAGAAAATTCGCTGGTTAATGGAACTCTAGTTAATTACGTGACTAAAGTTGTTCGAAACGGCAAGAAAAATAAAATCATTAGTCAAAAATTAAAAATCCCAGAAAACACGACAAAAAGTCTCTTTGAGAAATTCAAAAACCAGAATATTGAAACACTTCCAGATTCTAGAGATATTGATGGTTACGTGTTTGGCTGCGATGGAAACTCTGTCACGTTCGAGATAAAAACGACAAATGTAAATCGGACTTATTTTTATTGGGAGCCAGAGAATAATAACTATCAAGATTCAACCAATATCAATATAATTGCTGTACGGCAAATATTGAATGCGGTAAATGGAGAAATGAATTGTTCAAGATTATTTAGAAATTTTACTGCGAGCTTGGGAGTTGGCGAATATCATTATGGTATGATAATATTAAAAGTAAAATAAAAAACGTGTGGTAACAATGACATTTCACAATAAAATGTGTTTCAATCCCTCCCAACGCTGCCACTACACTTCCATACAATTGCTTTTTCCCCTTTCAGAGTATGGATACCAACTACGCAAACTATTGAACCGAATTAGTTGATTTTTACTAAATTGCATAGATGTTAAAAACAAAGCTAAATAAACCAAACCCGACTTCTAAATTAATCGTTAGAAAGGAACTAATTGATAAGCTGGATAATGGTAAAGAAAAGAAATTAACGTTAATTTCAGCACCTGCAGGCTACGGTAAAAGCACTGCGATAAGTCAATGGATTGACCATAATTGTTTGCAATACTTGTGGTATTACCTTGACAAATCAGACAATGATATAACTAATTTCTTACTATATACGGTTACAGGTATTCAGTCGGTTTATAACAACATTGGAACAGAAGCTTTAAAACTGCTGGAATCCAATGGCAATCCTACTTTTGAAACCATTGCCTCGCATATTATCAACGATCTGTACGAGATACAGGAGCATTTCTACATCGTATTCGACGACTATCATTTAATTGAAAACCAGCAAATCAACCAACTTATTTCTTTTCTGCTTCAAAATTTACCCGACAATATTCATATAGTACTTATTACCCGTTCAGATCCTTCAATCCCATTGGCACGCTTAAGAAGTCAGCAGTTGGTTTCAGATATACGCTTATCCGATTTATGTTTTAATGCAAACAACATCTATGATTTTTTTAAAAAGAGTTTAGATATCAATTTGACTATTGAAGATGCCCAAAATCTGGAATCAAAAACAGAAGGATGGATTGCAGGGCTTCAACTAACTGCTTTATCCTTGCAAGGCAAAGAGGATGTTAGTGAATATGTTAAAAAACTCAAAGGTGATGATCGGCATATAGTGGATTATCTGATTGAGGAAGTTCTTCAACAACAATCCCCAGAGCTAAGGGAGTTTCTTTTATGTACCTCTATATTGAACCAGTTTAATGCATCTCTTTGCAATCATGTGCTTAACATTACTAATGGACAAGAAATAATTGAACTTTTTGAAAAAAATAACATGTTCATTATTCCCTTAGACAATGAAAGGAACTGGTTCCGTTACCATCATCTGTTTGCCAGTTTGCTTCAGCATCGGCTTAAAGTACAATTAAAGGATAGAATCCCCGAACTTCATGCCAGTGCCAGCTTATGGTTTGAAAATAATGATCAACTCGTTTTTGCCCTGGAGCATGCACTTGCTGCCGGAAATAAAAACAAGGCATTAAATCATTTTGCCGATGTTATTGATCAACTGTGGAAAACTTCACAATATCAAACGATACTCCGATTTGGAGGAATGTTTACGCACGAGGAGCTAATTAAAAATGTAAATCTTTGTTTAAACTATTTTTGGATTCTGTTTCAGTCGGGATACATCGAGCAGGCAGCACGTTTGATATATCTGCTACAAAACCACACCACCAACAAGGCCGAATTAGCAATGGTCCATGTCTGTATCAATAATCTGAAAGTACTAACCGGCGATATTGAATCTGTATATACCTATTCTGAATTAGAACTCAGGCATATTAAGGAAGATGTTGATTATTGGAATATACTTGCTTATCTGTCTCTGGGAGAAATTCATCGTCTTAGATTTGAGTTAACCAAAAGTTATCAGTCTTTTGATCAGGCAGCAACGAGAGCTACAACGCCCCAACTTATCTATTTTGAAATGGTAAACCGGATCAGATCTTCTTTTGTATTATGGACTTTGGGAGATTTTTCCGGGGCTTATACGGAAAGTAAGGATTTGCTGGACAAATTGAATGCAACTGGCCCAAATAATAGTTTTAGTACGGATCTCTTATCTTCAATCTTGTACTGTAAGGTTGGTAATTTTCTGATACATATCAATCAAATTGAAGAAGGGCTTCAAAAAAGCGTTCGTGGCTACGATTTGTCAAAAAAATCAACGAACCAACTTTTTATTACAAGTTGTACCTATCTGCTCGCAGAAGCTTATTATTTGGCAGGAGATTATAACAAGGCAATTAACATTGTGGAAGAACTGGATGCCATACCTTACAAACAGGTTGCGAAATACCTAAGTGAACTGGCGGATTCGTTAAAGTGCAAATTGTACCTTATGACGAATAAACAAGATAAACTTAAACACCTGTTTGAAAAAGATATTGTAGCAGATAAAAACCATGCCTTCGAATACATTCTGTATACTATTAGCAGGGCACGGTATCAAATTGTAGAAGGGAAAATCCTTGATGCTATAAATATGCTAAAGCAAGTTGCAGAAGAGCTAAAGGCTGAGAAGGGCTATGGATTACTTTCCGAGGTTGAGATTCTTCAGGCGAAAGCTCATTCCCTGATTCATCAGGAGGATGAAGCTATCAATTATCTGCTGCAAGCAATTCTTCGAACTCAAAGTGCAGGCTTGATTCGAATGTATATGATTGAAGGTTCGGAAATAGAAACCTTGCTAAAACAGATCAAACAATTGGCAAGCACCAAAGCAGATCCCCAGTTCAATAAATTAGATGTAGAGTATATAAACAGACTGTTGCGCGTTTTTGAGAAAGGGAAAAAGGTGCCTGCCTTTACTTCAGACCAATCATTGAGCATGCGTGAGCTGGACACATTAAAACTTATTGCTGAAAACCTGACAAACCAGGAAATTGCTGAGGCTAATTATGTTTCAATTAATACAGTTAAAACTCATGTTAGAAATATCCTGCTAAAACTTGAGGCAAAAAACAGAACTGAAGCTGTCTCAATAGCGAAAGAAAAAGGGCTGTTACACTAAAACAAAAGTCCACTATTTCGCAAATTCATCCTTCCAAATCATCCTCAGGGATGATTTTTTTTTGCCCACTCCTCCCGTACTTTGACTAAGAAATTTTAATCAAAAATTAAATTGAAATGAAAGTAGAAAAATTAGAAATGTACGGCAAGGCTTTAGAAATGCCTAAAGAAGCTGAAAAAAAACAAATGAAAATAGTATTCAAACTATTAAGAAAAGAGTTCGGGATCTTTGGAATTCCCGGTCTGGTATTAAGTATGAAAAAACACTCCAAAAGAATAACCAGAGAATATCCTGATGTTATTAAAAAGGCAAGAAGTGTAGATGAAATTTGGGTAACCCAATTAACCATAATGGGTTCTCTTTTTTCTGCTATAGCAGATAGAAGAGGTAGAGAAAATGCCCAGGAGTTTATGATTAACCTGATAAGAAATATGGGCCCAATTTCAATACCTGCAATATATCAGGTAAATGACCTGGTAAATTGCGAAGGAGACGTTTTTGATAATTATAAAAAAATGAACAAGGCATTGTTTACTACAACCAACCGGTTAGGAACCTGGAAACATGATGGATTCCATGAAACTGAAGATTTACTTGAATTCAAAGTGACTACATGTCTTAACATTGATTTATTTGGAGCAATAGATTGCCCTGAACTGAATGTCTTGGGATGTGAACATGATTTAGCGGGATATCCTTTGATTGAGGAGGCAACAAATAGTGAATTTAGAAGACATTGCACACTTGCAAAAGGAGGTGATTGTTGTCACTTTAAATTTTACAGAAAAGGAACTGCTCCGGTTAAGGAATTTGAAAACAAATAAACAATACATACCATGAAAATCAATAAAAAAATATTACTCGCCGGAGCAACCGGTTATTTGGGCAAATACATTGCTCATGAATTGTGCAGGCAAAAATACAATGCCAAAATAGTTGTCAGAAATCCACATAAAATTTCTTTAAACTCCAAATATGCAGAAAGCATAATTGCAGAGGTAACCGAACCAAATTCACTTACTGGTTTAATGAACGATGTCGATACAGTAATCAGTACAGTTGGCATTACCAAACAGAAAGATGGCCTCACGTACATGGATGTAGATTACCTGGGGAATCTGAACCTTCTGAATGAAGCAAAGAAAGCAGGGGTTAAGAAATTCATTTATGTTTCAGCATTTAATGCGGATAAGCTCACCAATCTTAAGATGTGCCATGCAAAAGAATTATTTGTTCAAGAACTTAAAAAAAGTGGATTGGATTATTGCGTTATCCGCCCAAATGGCTTTTTCTCCGACATGGCCGAGTTTCTGAAAATGACAAAAAAAGGAAAAGCAGAACTGTTTGGTGATGGAAATTATAGGATGAACCCCATTCATGGTGCAGACCTTGCAGAAGTTTGTGTTAATGCAATCAATACTAATGAAAAGACAATTGAAGTTGGTGGCCCTGAAGTTTTAACACATAATGAAATGGTTGAAATAGCTTTCAGTACCCTTAATAAAAAAGTTAAAGTAAGTTATATGCCGGAATGGATGCGCAAATCGATGCTCTGGCTTGCAAGAAGCTTTTCATCGTCCAAAAAATATGGTCCAATGGAATTTTTCTTTACCGTACTTTCAATGGATATGGTAGCTCCGAAATATGGTACACATACTCTCGGAGCTTATTTCGAAGAACATAAAAATAAATAAACCAATGAAGTTATTAAGCTTGATTTCAACAGTGCTTTTTCAAATATTCAAATGGACATTTTATGGTCTCTACCTATGGATTCTAATTTCCTTTAATCTCAGATACAATTCTATAATAATTTAAAACATACAACAAAGTGAAGATTTCATACTATTCATACAACGCATTTCTCATCGAATGGGGTGATAAGAAGATTGCCATTGATCCTGGGGCACTGTTTGCTTACTGGTTCAGTTTTGCTCCCTTAATTCCAAAAGAAGAATGGAAAGATATCACACACATATTTGTGACACACGGTGATCCTGACCATTATTGGCATGCCGACCGGGTTGCAAAAGTTTCTGGCGCACCGATAATTTTTAATCAAACAATGGTAAGGGAGGTGGATGGAAAATCCTTAATGCTTGGGCCGAGAAGCAAAGGAATGGCATTCGACACACCTGTTTCAAACTATCACCCTCTTTTCGTTGATGAAACCATTGAGCTGGAAGGAATGAAGATAAAAGGAGTAAAAACTACGCATGGCCCTTTAACTGTTAAAATAGGCCCTTTCAAAAAAACAGAAGCCCC
This sequence comes from Sunxiuqinia sp. A32, assembly GCF_052690465.1. Classification (NCBI taxonomy): domain Bacteria; kingdom Pseudomonadati; phylum Bacteroidota; class Bacteroidia; order Marinilabiliales; family Prolixibacteraceae; genus Sunxiuqinia; species Sunxiuqinia sp. A32. The sequence goes on along the minus strand of NZ_JBQYLI010000015.1, from coordinate 40,453 downwards.
AAAGAAAAACGTACGTGTTGGTTGGGGTTCACTTGGATTTAAAATTACATATAAAGGAAAAACCATTGTTAATCTGGGAGATTCATTACTTGAAGCAGAGGAATGGAAAAAAATAAAGAATCCTGATGTTTTAATGATACCCATTGGTGGTGGACAGGCAGATAATACCATGGATGAGCATGAAGCCCTGGAAGCTATTAAAATTATTCAACCAAAACAGGTTATTCCGATGCACTACGACTTACCCCTGCTTTTCACCAAGCACTATGCTTCTGTAGATGAAGCACTATTTAAAAGGGAAATTGAGAAATTGGGAATAGATTGTAAGATTCTGAAAAAAGGGCAATCTGTAAATATTATTTAGTACATATTTTTAAAATAAATGCATGGAAACACATATTACGATTAACAATTCAATAAACCAAACAAGTTGCAAAAACTGTGGATTATGCACTGAAGTCTGTCCTAATAAGATAATTGGGAAAAATGGTAGTATTGAATTTATGCAAGAAAGAGAACATCTGTGCCTGCAATGTGGACAATGCATGGCTGTCTGTCCTGCAAAAGCAGTACATGTTAAAGGTCTTTCCTACGATGATTTCTGTGAACTACCTAGTCGTAAAAACAATTACGAAAATTTTGTTGAAATCTTGTCAAGCCGCAGATCTGTACGAAATTTTAAAAACCAACCCGTAAGTGAAGAATTGATAGACGAAATAGTAAATTCTGTTTCTTATGCCCCGTTCGGGGCAGCACCTGAAAAAATGGAGATAAGCATAATTAATAATCGTGAAACAATTGAATCAGCTTTGCCTTTAATTTCTGACTTTTTAAACGGAATCGAAAAAATGATTGAAAATCCGATTGTGTCAGAATTTCTGAAATTGATGGCAGGGAAGGAAGATTATCAAACTGTAAAAAATCACATATATCCCATCTCCAAGGCTGGAAATTATAAGCTGGAGAACGGTGATGGAATCACAAGAGGGGCACCAACAATAATAACAATACATGCACCTAAAAATGCAGAAGCCCATTCTAATAACGGAGTTATTTACGCAACCTATATGATGCTGGCTGCACATGCAATTGGACTGGGGGCAACCATGATTGAGTGTGTAATACCTGCCATTAATAAAAATAAAAACTTAAAGCAGATTTTTCAAATCCCTGCTAATAACGAAGCCATTATGTCAGTTATAGTTGGCCATCCAAAATACCACTATAAAAGAACAGTTAAACGGAACAAACATAAGGTTCACAAAGTGGACTAAAATCATCCTTCCAAATCATCCTCAGGGATGATTTTTTGTTGACGGGTGGATGGTAATTTTGATTCAGAAATAATTCATTAAAAAATTATAAACTGATGAAAACAGAAACTAAAACAAACAAAAAACAAGCAGTTTTAATAACCGGTGCTTCAACAGGAATTGGATATGCAACTGCACTTTATCTTGACAAAGCAGGATATAAAGTATATGCAAGTGTGCGCAAAGAAGTTGATAAACAAAAACTCATTAAAGCTGCATCATCAAACCTAACTCCAGTAATAATGGATGTGTATGATGAAGAAGTTGTGAACAAAGCTTATCAGCAAATAAAAACAGAAACCGAAGGATATACCTTTAGCTTGGTTAATAACGCAGGAGTATCCCTTAATGGGCCACTGGAATTGATTCCCTACTCAAATATAAAAATGTTATTGGATGTTAATATCTGTGGTTTAATCCTGGTAACAAAAACTTTCTTACCCCTTATTAGAAATAAAAAAGGGCGAATTATAAATATAAGTTCCGGACATGGGCTACTTGCCATTCCCGATAAAAGCGTTTATGCCGCTTCCAAGTTTGCTGTTCAGGCTATTTCCGATTCACTCCGGGTTGAACTAAGGCCTTTTGGAGTAAAGGTTTCGGTTGTTGTGCCCGGCAAGATAAATACAAATGTATTGGGAAAGATAATTGATGAAAGAGAAAAAATGATTGATCAGGCTCAGCCCGAAACAGCAAAACTCTACTCAACTCAAATGGAGTATTTCGACAGGGAAGTAAAAAATCTTCCAAGTATCGAAGCTGTTGAAGTTGCAAAAGTAATTGCAGAATCTTTAAACAATCCAAAACCAAAAGCTCAATATTTAGCAGGTCCTGGTGCGAAGAAAATGAAAATATTTGCCCGTTTTCCTCGGTCAATGAGAGATAATATGATGTACAAAGCCATTTATAAATAGATGATAAACCGGATAGACATGGAACACTTTAAAATTGAAATAAAAGGCCGTATTGATAAAGAATGGGCAGAATGGTTCGGGGAAATGGAAATCAACTACCGTGAGGAGTCGACCATATTGACAGGAGAATTGCCAGACCAGTCGGCATTACATGGATTATTGAATCAAATTCGCGATTTAAACCTAAAACTTATATCCGTAAATCCTTATAAAGAAATTAAATAAGCTTAGAAATCATGAAAAGACAAATACTTAGAAAACGGATATCAACGATCTCATTTTTCCTGTTCCCTGCCACATTTGTTTATTTTTCACCCTATGTAATTGTAGATGCCAGTGCAAAAGGAATTATATGCGGAAGCTTTTTCCTGTTCATCCTGCTATTTATCGGGTCATTGTTTTTTGGCAGAGCATTTTGCTCTTGGGCATGCGCCTTGGGAGGTGCACAAGAAATTTTATCACCTCTAAAAAATAAGTTTGCAATAAAAGGAAGAATAATTAAGTGGTTCATTTGGGTTCCCTGGATTAGTACAATCCTTTTTATAGCAATACGTCAGGGTGGTTATCAGGAAATAAATCCGTTGTTCAGAACCAACCATGGTTTTTCACTTGGCAGTATCTACACAGCCATAGCATATTTAGCAGTACTATTGGTGTTGCTTCTGGCTCAGTTTCTGGTTGGCAAAAGGTCTTTTTGCAGACACATTTGTTGGATTGCCCCTTTTATGATTCTTGGTACAGAAATTCGAAAGCTTTTAAAAACACCCTCTCTAAAACTAGTCAAAAGAGATAGTCCCTGTATTAGTTGTAAACGCTGCACAAAAAATTGTTTGATGGGGCTTGATGTTGAAAACATGATAAAAACCAATAACATGGAAAACGCCGAATGTATTCTCTGTGGAAACTGCGTTGATGTTTGTAACAAAGAATGTATAAAACTCAAGTTTAAATAATTAACATTTAAAAAATAATCATCATGAAAACTCAAAACTTGCAGCAAACAGCTCAATCAAGGACAAAAGCAAAAGTTGAATTTAAAATTCATCTGATAAACTACATCGTAATAAATGCAATTCTTGCAGTTATTAACCTAACGCTAACTCCCGGATATTTATGGTTTAAATGGCCACTTTTGGGTTGGGGGATTGGTATTGTTCTTCATAGAATTAATATACAATTCTTAAGAATTTCAAGTCTGAAAGAGTAGATGATTGAAATCAGTAGCACGTAAAAAAAAAGGATTATGGCAACGAAATTCCGAAAAAGTCCTCCCGTATGTCTGTTCATCTCAATTGGAAGATTATTGGCCGGGAAACTAAAGTTCTCAAAACATTACCTAAACGATACAGTGAAAATGGAGGATGGTCAGGAATTCAAAATTTTCAGGCACATCACTGTTTTTACCACTAAAGAGATCGAACAAGCGGTTACATTTATCGTCAGTTTCAAGTTTGCCCGATTATCGCACAATGCAAACCGTGTTGCATCAATAATCCCCATGTTGCTAATCGCCGGCTTTCCGGGCTTTCAAACCAAAATGTACGCAGTAAACAAAACAAATGGCTTTTGGCAGGGAGTGTATCAATGGAAAACTCACAAGCACCTTGAAGAATATTTGAAATCTTTTGTTTATAAAATGATGAATAAAAGAGCAATCCAAGAAACTATCTGTTCCTGGGAGCATGACAACCAATTATTAATCATGTATATCGACAAACACAAAGTCGTGTGATGGTAATTTTTAAAAAATGCTTGATCTTAAGATTTTTCAGGATTGAATATAGGGTTGATATTCAAATTTGGGATTTATTAAATAACGACTGCGACCAAACATAAAATATGCTGGGTAAAAAGATTGTGACCGATAAACCGCCAGTGCCTAACATTCGATCATAAAACATAGCGCGGAAAGTGGTATATTTGAGTAACATAACATCCAATCAACGGCAGCAACGGTCTCTTAACTCAACGCTTTTAAGTGCGCTATTTTTCATACCACAACCGTTAGGCACTGTCCTTGATAATTCAATCCCTGACGGCTTTACCACGTTGGCGAATTGACGAGTATTTTTAAAGAACACGAGTTGAAAAATATCAAATGGATTAAAACTACTATGGTTATGAGAAAAAAAGAACTGTGGATTATTATACTTTGTATATTTTTTAATGGAGTCTACTCACAAAATATACTTGAAAAAGTTAACCTATTTATTTGTACCGAAGGTGACCATGGACAACTTGACCCTTCTGCAACAGTACCGTGGGGCCTCATTAAAGTAGGACCAGATACCGATCCCGGAAATCACAGTGGTTATAATTATAGTGCTACCAAATTGAAAGGCTTTTCGCATAACAGAATCGGTGGTACAGGCTGCAATGGTGCAGGCGGGAACCTTTGCATAGTTCCGGGGATTGGTGCACGATTAGAAAAATCATATTGTTTTGATAAATCGAAGGAACAAGCTTCACCAGGTTATTATTCCACCATATTGAAAAACAATGTAAAGGTGGAACTAACTGCAACCAACAATACCGCATTTCATAAATATACTTTCCCGGCATCAGATAGTGCTTTTATTAGCTTTAACCTGAGTAGTACGTATGCAAAATTCATCAATGCCTCCAAGACGATGATCGGCAAGCAAGAATTTGCAGTTAGCATATCAGCAATGAATGTCTGTGATGTAGGCCGATACGAAACACACTTTTATGTGAGATGCAATAAAGAACCAATTCAGGTAATGGATTCTTTAGAGAATATTGTCTTTTATTTTAAAACAAGGAAAAATGAAGTTGTTAATTTATCGGTAACAGCTTCTACTATCAGCCAGGATGATGCTAAAGATGAATGGTTATTTACTGCCAGTAAGTTAAACTATGATGAAGTTCTTAAACAAGCACAGAAAAAATGGACTAGTGTGTTATCTCTTATTGAAGTTGAAGGAAAGAAGGAATACGAAACAATATTCTATACCCATCTCTATCACACGTTACTCAACCCTGTAAAGTCAGAAAATAGAAATCGAGAATTTAAAGCAACTAATGGACAGTTATATACTACGCAAAATTATGCTCATTATGATTCGTGGTCTATGTGGGATAATTTCAGGAATAAATTCAGTTTATATTCTTTAATTCTCCCCGAAATTTCAATGGATATCTGTAACTCGCTTGTTGATTTATACAAGTATGGAAAACCTTTTTGGAGTGGTTACTTAGAGCCAGTGCCAACGGTAAGAACTGAACATACCATTATCACATTGCTTGATTTTTATCAAAGGGGAATAAACGATTTTAATGCAGAATTGGCGTATAACTGCATGTGTGCAGAGATTAATAATATTCATGATGATACCCCGGATACAAAACTCGAAAAGTCTTATGATTACTGGGCATTGTCAGAATTTGCAAGATTACTTAATAAACAAGAAGATCAATTATTGTTTCGTGACAAAGCCATGGATTATAAAACAACATGGGGAAAGTTTTTTTCAACGATAGACGAAACATCAGATATTATGCATGCAAAAGGATTATACGAAGGTACCATATGGCAATACCGCTGGCATGTGCAATTTGATATTGAAGGGTTGATAAATTTATTTGGCACAAAAGAAGAATATACCAATCAGTTGGAATATTTTTTTGAGAACCATTTATATAACCACGGCAACCAGCCAGATATTCATGTTCCCTTCATGTTTAATTTTGGAACAAGACCTTGGTTGACTCAAAAGTGGGTAAATAAAATTTTAACTAAGGATATGTTTCAGTATTATGGAACACACAACAAATGGGATAAACCATACTATGGTCGCATATATAAATCGGTTCCAGCAGGCTATTTCCCTGAAATGGATGATGACGAAGGCACTATGTCAGGCTGGTATGTATTAAGCTCATTAGGTATGTATCCGGTTGAAGTAGGTAAACCTGTTTTTCAATTAACATCTCCAATATTTGACAAGGTTGTGATACATGTTCGAAATGGAAAGACTTTCGAGATAATAACTAAAAATTTAGATGATGAAAATTTCTATATAAATAGTTTAGAGTTAAATGGCACTCAAATGAATAGACTGTATTTAAATCAGGATGATATAATTAATGGAGGTAAATTAACCATTGAATTATCTGATAAGCCAAATCAAAAATTAGGACAAATTAAATGATGAATGGATAACAACAAGTGGCATATTACATTCGGATTTCTGCTATTTTAGATGATTGGTGGCTCGTGAAATAATCAATGTAAACTGATGGGAAATTGCTTCGAAAGCCGACATGACCACATAAAGCTACCTTTTAGCCACATCCCCCTTATCCCAGAAAGCCAGAATTAAATGCTGACGCTTGCTAGAAAAAAGCTAAATTAGTATACATTAATAAAACTTATATCGGTCTGGGAACCTGCAATATTTTGTAAGGTTTGTCACCACATTAACAGTGACCCAGTAAAACAAAAGCGAATCGGGAGAAAATTATGAATGTAATTTTAAGTATCGGTATTTTAGTATTTATCGGCTATTTATTGGGTGAACTGGCAGAAAAGATATAATTGCCCAAAATATCAGAATATATAATAGTCGGTATTATTTTAAATCCTGATTTAGTTGGAATTATGTCCGATGAATTTGTGGGTCACACCTATCCGGGACTTTCAAGAATTTAAACAGGCAAATATTGATGATGATGAATGATCTATGTCCGAAATATGTGGAACTAATGAAAAATACAGGATGGTCAATTTAAATTTTTGAAAACCTTGAAGATGCCAAAACTTGGTGTAAAGTAGAAAAATAAAACAACTACATACTCCCGTCATCCATAGTTACATTTCCAACTTACGACTATTCAGGAAAAAAAGAGTTTTAGAAATTCGAGTTGAACATTAGGTAGCGACTTACAATGCTAATAAGACCAATTTAATTCCCTATAGCTATTTGCATTACAAACTCTGTAAAAGCAAAACCCTCGTTTGGAACGAGGGTTAGAGACGCACTTAAGCGCGACATTTTTACATTATGTAGTTTAGATTGTCTATCTATTTTTCTCAGAAAATTTTCTTCCCAATCGCAGGGCTTTTAGGTTCATTTCAACAATTTCCTCCCCTTTTTGCTCAAAAATCTGTCGAATACCAGCTTCCAATTTTTCTATCTCAATATCAATAAACGGAGAAGCAGCACCTAGCATCACCATGTTTGAAGCTCGAGTATTCCCAGCTTCTTTTGCCAACTCATCTGCATCAATTGCAACAAAGCGTGGCAAAGCCTTAATTTGCTCCATAATTGCGTCGTAGTCCGGATAGTTTGGAATATTCACAAATGGTGTAATATTGGTGACCAGGTAACCCGTTGCAGAGAGAAATGGCAAATAACGAAGGGACTCCATTGGCTCCACTGATAAAATTAGATCAGCCTTTCCAATAGGAATCAGGTCCGAAGCGATCTCTTTATCAGACAAACGTAAATGTGAGATTACTGCTCCCCCACGCTGACTCATTCCGTGAGTTTCTGCTTGTTTTAAAAATAAATTTTCGGCAAGTGCGGCATTTCCAATCGCTGCAGCAATGGATAATATTCCTTGCCCGCCAACACCAGCTAATATAATATCTGATTTCATCTGCTTAATTTTTAATGTTTTTCATGACGATTGACTTTTCTTTTTCGGCGACTAACCCGTTGAATACATTCCCTTCTTGGAATAACAACAGAAACACCTTCATGAGCAATCTCCTCACGAAATATTTTCACCATCTCCTCATGATTTTTGCTTAACGGTACGACCACGCGTATGTGCGCCGGATCAACGCCAACACCTTTGCAAATGCTTTCAATTTTTCCGAAAGCCGAAGAATCCTGTCCTCCCGTCATCGATACGGATTCATTATCAGCGATAACAACTGTGATATTCGAGTTTTCATTCACCGCGTCCAGCAATCCAGTAATCCCAGAGTGTGTAAAAGTTGAATCACCAATTACCGCAACAGATGGAAACAAGCCTGCATCAGCAGCACCTTTTGCCATGGTAATCGAAGCCCCCATATCAACACATGAACTAATCGCTTCATATGGCGGTAAAGCACCTAAGGTATAACAACCGATATCTGAAAAAACATGTCCCCTACCGTGTTCTGCCAATGCTTCATTCATTGCTACATAAGAATACTGGTGCCCACATCCCTGGCAAAGTGCCGGTGGTCGATTGGTGACCAATTCGGGAACGCCAATTCCCTGGTATATCTCTTTAGCCAGTGCTATAGCAATATGATCCGGATTCAGCTCTCCAACTCTTGGCAATGAGCCATCCAAACGACCTTTTATTTTAGTTCCATTTGCAAAAAACCCTTTCAGCTTTTCTTCAACCAAAGGATAGCCTTCTTCCAACACCAAAATCTCATCGCACTCCTGCTCCATCTTTTTCAGTAATTTTTCAGGAAGTGGATACTGTGAGATCTTTAATACAGGATACGGACAAGTTTCATTGCTATAATTCTCTTGCAAATAGTTGTAACTGATTCCGCAACAAATAATTCCTAAACTTTTTTCATCTCCATCAATGTATTTATTATATACTGAATTCTCAGCAAGTTCAGTCAAACTTTTTTGTTTCTCCAACAATCCATTGTAACGTTTTCGGGCATTTGCCGGTAATAATATAAACTGATTCGGATCTTCCGGCATGCTCTTTTCATTTTCAGCCAACACGCTCTTACGAACGATTCCTGCACGAGAATGTGCCAGACGTGTGGTAATTCTGACCATGACCGGCAAGCCTGTTTTCTCGGAGAGTTCAAAGCCTTCGCGAGCCATATCATAGGCTTCCTGCTGATTGGAAGGTTCCATTACCGGAATCATTGCAAAATCTCCATAATAGCGTGAATCCTGCTCATTTTGTGACGAATGCATGGATGGATCGTCAGCAACGGTTAAAACTAGACCGCCACCAACGCCTGTGATAGCAGAGTTTATAAACGCATCAGCAGCCACATTCAGCCCCACATGTTTCATGCAAGCCATGGAACGTTTGCCAGCATAACTCATCCCCAATGCGGTTTCATAAGCTGTTTTTTCATTCGCTGACCATCTTCTGTGAATATTCTTTTCAACCGCGAGTGGATTATCCTGAATATATTCGGTTATTTCTGTTGAAGGAGTTCCAGGGTAAGCATAAACTCCAGACATACCGCCATCTATAGCTCCCTGTCCGATTGCCTCAACGCCTAACAGTAAGTGCTTTTGCATATGATTGATTTATTGGTTTTTATTTTTGGGATTTCAAAATTAGCAGTATCCCTGTCAGAAACAACATTAATTGTCAGGTTTAGATAATTTTATAAAAAACTATCCGAAATTAAAATACTTGGTAAATAAGTTGAAAATAAAATTGAGCTACATTAATCAGCTTAAAATGGTAAGAACTAGCTTTCTAGGACCGCCATAATTTCGGAACTCACACAAATAAATCCCTTGCCAGGTTCCCATATTCAATCTCCCACGAGAAATGGGAATGGTTAATTCTGCCCCGAATAATGAAGATTTTATATGTGAGGGCATGTCGTCACTTCCTTCGTAAATATGAATGAAATCCGGATCATTCTCAGGAACAAGCTTATTTATAAAAGTTTCAAAATCGACACGCACTGATGGATCCGCATTTTCATTTAAAGTGATTCCGGCAGATGTATGCTTTACCAAAATGTGTAACAATCCCTGCTCTGGCAAATCACCAAGCTCACGAGTTACTAAATGTGTTATTAAATGAAATCCCCGTGAAAAATTGGGAAGTGATATTTCAATTTGCTTGACCATCCTCTACTTTTTCAAAAAATCATCAAATGCATTATACGTACCTCCTGCTTGTTGCGATTGTTGCATATCGTGTTGATTTTGCTGCCATTGCACTGCCATATCTGACAATACAGGATCTGCATGTTTAAAAAACATTTTATACGATGTACAAAAACGAGGTTTGCGATGATCGGCTGGATCTTTTATACGGTCTTTGGTGCAACCACCATAACATTTCGATAGCCAGGTGCATTGTCTGCATTCACGGGGCAGTTGGCCTTTTGCCAAACCAAAAATAGTTTGCTTTTTTGAGTTCAACATATTGATAATGCGATCGTGCATCACATTACCGAGCTTCCATTTGGGTTCAACGAAAAAATCACAGCTATAGATATTGCCGTTATGCTCTACAACCACATAAGGGCCGCACTCTTTCATCATGGTACATTCGGGAGCATCAAAACCAACATAGCTATAAAACACCGATTCAAAATGTCGAATTGAAGTGGTGGGTTGGCCGTCTTTAAAATCCGCCAGCCACAAATCAAAAAGCTTATTCAGGAAATTCCCATAATCCTCAGCAGCAACCGAAAAATCGGCTGCTTTAGTGGGATCATCTTTATCGGTTTCAACAATCGGAATAAACTGCATAAAAGTCAAACCGAGCTCCTTGAAATAATTATATAATTCTTCCGGATATTTAACGGAATGGCTGTTCACCACGCTCATTGCATTTACAGAAACTCCTTCGTCCAAGAGCATTTTTGCATTGTCCTCAACTCGTTGGTGAGTTCCTTTTCCACCACGATCGAAGCGATAATGGTCATGAATAAATGCAGGACCGTCCAACGACAAACCAACCAGCCAATCGTATTTTTTCAGGAATTTAGCCCAGTCTCTATTCAACAGCAGGCCATTAGTTTGCAGGCCATTTCCCACTGATTGACCATGCCCGTATTTCATTTCCAGCTCAATAGCATGCTTATAAAAATCAAGTCCCAATAAGGTTGGCTCCCCACCCTGCCAAGCCAAAGAAACATTGTCACCTGATTGCTGCATCACCTGTCGAATTACTTCCTCCTGAATCTCCGGACTCATTAGATGTGTCGGTGAATTACTAAACAACTCAGACTTCTCCAAATAAAAGCAGTAGGTACAATTCAGATTGCAATCTGGTCCCGAAGGTTTTATTAAAACAGAATTGAGGGGTTTGAATTTATTTGCCATCTCGTTCTCCTATCAAATCAATGAATGACAAATTTACTAAAAAGAATGGAACGGTCTTTTTGCATGACCAAATTGGGGTGAGAAACTCAATATAAATTGAAACACTAATCCAGTACGAAACGATAAGTAATAGTGCCTTGCTGAAATGCAGGTGCTTTTTCATCCAAATTGAAACGGGCTTTCAAAGCTGCCTGTTTTGCAGCTGCCAATAATTGCGAATTATAAGTTGATGAACCTCGGGCTCCCGGCTCAGCATTAGTTACTTTACCGTACTTATCAACTGTAACTTTTACAACGACAACCCCTTCTTCGTTTCCCGGGTAATAAGGTTTTGGTAATGATTGGGCTGATCTTCCTGACAGACTAAAAGAAACGCCGTTTCCAGCACCGCCACCATCACCATAATTATTGGAATTGGCTGTTCCATTGGGATTTCCTTGATTTCCACCCTCATAAGTAACTCCCTGACTGGTACTGGTTGAACTTTCATCTCCAGCCCCACCAGCGCCAAATGCATTAGCTGCACGTGAATTAATTTCAGATATTTTTTGCTGTTCAGCTTCCCTTTTTAATCGGGCTTCCTCTTCCAGTCGCTTACGCTCTTCTTCTGCTTTTCGCTGTCTCTCAATTTCAGCCAAACGCTGGCGTTCAATCTCAGCTAGTCTTTCCTTTTCAAGTTGCTCTTGTTTAAGTTGTTCCTCAATCTTACGCTGGCGCTCTATTTCCTCTTTTCGCTTTTTCTCTTCTTCCTGTTTCTTTTTAGCAGACTCAATGGCAACCGTTTCTTCAAAATCCTGAGTCATCACCTCTTCTTTGGGCTCTTGTTTTGGAGTAGGCTTTGGTTTTGGCGGTGGTGGAGTTGTTGGTTGTGGTTGCTTTTTTTCTTCCTTCACAACAGCAGGCGGTGTTTGCTTTTTGGGTGCGGGTTCTCGTGGTCCAAGTCCCTGACTTGAATTACCATAATTCACCAGAATACCCTCTTCCTCGGGTAACGGAAGTGGTGTAATAAAGCCAAATATCAGCAATAAAACCAATATTATCACATGGAAGACAATTGTCCCCCAAAAGCCTCTGTTATGTTTCTGGAAATAAGTCATTAATATTATTCGGGCGCAGTAGCCAAAATCATTTTATATTTATTGCGCTTGGCAATGTTCATTACTTTCACGACCTGTTCAATTGGAACCGATTTATCAGCAGACAATGAAACAAATGCATCTTCATTAGCGCCGATCGCTTTTTGCAGAGCAGGTTCTATTTCATGAAAAGCAACTCTGCTTGGAGTCCCATCTATATTTACGTAGTACTTCAGATCTTTAGTGATAGAAATAGTGGTCATTGGTTTAGCTGCCGTTTGATTATTACTTTGTGGTAAAAGCAATTTCAAGGCATTTGGAGCAATCAGGGTTGATGTCACCATAAAAAATATCAGCAACAAAAAGACGATGTCAGTCATAGACGACATACTGAAACTGGCATCAACCTTATTTCTTCTCTTAAGCGCCATATTTTCTATTTTGCAGGTTCATTTAATAAGTCCAAAAATTCTGAAGTAGCTGCTTCCATCTTAAAGATTACCTTCTCTACATTTGACACCAAAATATTATAGGCGAAGTAAGCAATGATACCAACAATCAGACCAGCCACTGTAGTAACCATTGCCTGATAGATACCGGATGACAAAAGTGTTACATCAATATTATTTCCAGCATTTGCCATATCGTAGAATGCTTGAATCATCCCCATTACAGTACCAAGGAATCCAATCATCGGAGCACCACCGGCAACGCTTGCTAAAACTGGCAATCCTTTCTCTAATTTGGAAATCTCAAGGTTACCTACAATTTCGATGGCAGCATTTACATCCGACATTGGTCTTCCAATTCGTGTAATCCCTTTTTCAATCATTCGGGCAGTTGGATTATCTTGTGAACGCGTTAACGCCAAAGCAGCATCAACTTTTCCCTCAAGAATATAATCTTTTACTCTTTCAAGTAATGATTTGTCAACTTTTCCAGCCTTTTTAACAGCAAAGAAGCGATCAAAAAATATAAACACTGCAATCAACGATAACAAAATAATTGGAATCATGATCCAGCCGCCTTTGAGCGCCAAATCAAAAAATTTAGTAACAATAGCTTCCTGTTGTACGCTGTCTGCCAGTGCTTCGGCTCCTTCGCCAGCCTGTGTGGCTACTTGTAATAAAATGTAGTCTAACATAGATCAATTTTTATAGGAACAGTAAAGAAACGGGGTATAATAAGAATTTATTATACCCCGCTAAAATAACTATTATTTATTAGTATTTTCTAAAGTCCAAACATAAAATAATAAACAGCAGCACCAGAAAGGTATCCGATAATTGCCAACCAAGATATTTTTTTCAAATACCAGATGAAATCAATTTTTTCCAGGCCCATCGCAGCAACACCGGCAGCAGATCCAATAATTAAAATACTACCACCAGTACCTGCAGTGTAAGCTAAAAATTCCCAGAAAACGCCGTCCTGAACAAAGCTGGAAAGGTAACCCGTAGCTCCCACTTCTGCAATTGGATACATACCCATTGCACCTGCAACTAAAGGAACGTTATCAACAATTGATGAAAGTACACCAATAGCCAAATCAATCAGGTAAATATTACCCAGTTTTTCATCCAGGAATTGTGATAATAGATTTAATTGTCCAGCTGACTGCAATGCAGCTACAGCAGAAAGAATACCGAGGAAAAATAACACAGTAGGAACATCAACCTTTCTCAACACAGCAGTCACACGAAGCTTATGCTTTATCTCGTCGGGTTTGTCTTTATGAATTATTTCAGATACAATCCAGATGGTTCCTAATGACAACAACATTCCCATATAAGGAGGAAGGTGTGTCAATGTTTTGAAAACAGGCACAAATAACAAGCCTGATACTCCCAGAACTAATAACAAAATCTGTTCTTTCTTACTTGTAAGTCCGTTTTCCTCTTGCCCTAGTTCCGGACGCTTGACATCACCTTTCATTGTAAAACTCAATATTCCCAGCGGTACAATCATACAAACCAAACTAGGAAGAATCACCCCTTCAACAATACGAAGTGCAGTAACCTGAGAACCTATCCATAGCATAATGGTTGTGACATCCCCAATTGGGGACCACGCACCACCGGCGTTTGCCGCTAGTACAACCATACTGGCAAAGAACCAACGAGTCTGCTTATCATCAATCAACTTACGTAGCAAAGCAACCAATACAATAGTAGTTGTCAGGTTATCAAGCAAAGCTGACATGAAAAACGTTAGAAAACTCAGAATCCATAAAAGTTTAACTTTATTCGTTGTTCTGATTTTGTCAGTAATTACCTTAAAACCTTCATGTTGATCTACTACTTCAACAATGGTCATAGCTCCCAACAGGAAGAAAAGGATTTCAGCAATTTCACCTAGATGATGAATAATTTCATGCTCAACAATAAACTCATGAATGGCTTCGACTCCATGCACTCCATGTAGGTTTGTAAATGTTTTCCATGCCGGACTAAACCCTAAATCGAGAATTTGTTCTGCGCCCAAAATATAGACCACCCAACACATAGTGCCTATTATCAGCGCCGACGCTGCCTTATCCACTTTTAGTGGATGTTCCAGTGCAATAGCTGTATATCCCAGCACAAACACTACAACCATTAATATAAACATAGAATATTGATTTTAATTAGCGAATAATTTGAGGGGCAAAGATATAGGTATATTCAGTCTAAAGGAAAACTTTTCATTATAAAAATCACATGTTGCTGAATATTTTATAAACCTACTGTTCATTTCTTTTATGAAACAATCGCTTGAATTTTTGCCAAAGTTCGCCAAAATTATCATAGTTTTCACGGTAGGAAAAGCCAACTCCCTGTGTATAAGGCGAAGTTTCGTAAATAATATTATTATTGGAATGATTGTACGCCTTAAACTGTAGTTTCCCGTTGTTGGTCAGTTTTACATTTAAGTCAAAATCACCAATGATATTATTGTTATTAGCAGTTGCTGCTTGTGTCCCATTATTACCAATATTACCATTCAAAGTAACCCGATCATTAAAAATCTGCGTACTCAACGCCAATTCAATTTCATCGTTGGTAATTTGGTTTCCCGGACGATAATTGACCCCAATATCAAAATCATTACTTATTTGAGACAACCAGTTACTTAATTGATTTGAGAACAATTCGCTAGCGGTTGTCCCCACCAGGTTTGTATTGGTCGCCTCATAAGTTCCTCGTAAATACTCAGGCGTGTAAAACCGTCCCAAAACTAATAAGGACAAAATTTGCTTGTTCATATCCTCATCCGTATTAAAAAACTGGCGAACTTCGTCTTTTATCCGATCCTCAGCCGATGGAAATTCAATATCAAAATCAATATTTGGATTCATCAGATCTTCCGTTAGCGCAATTTTACACAAAACAGGAATCCGTTGTGTATAATCAATGTTTTCATAGGTATTGGCAAATAACTCATAGAGAGATGCCTTTAAACGGTAGATCGCATTAATGTCAATAATTGCTTCGTAAGGATCTCCATTCCATGTCATGGTACCACCCTGCTCAATTTCAAATTTCTTATTGATTACATTTTGAAGCGTAAACAAATAATCCCCCCGGTCAACTCGATAATTTCCATACATAGATATATTGAAATCAGGATCAATATTAACCTGCATACTTCCATTTCCCTGGGCTTTAATCACATCACCGATTTGTGAATTATAAATAAGTTGCATTTTTGCTTCCGGTGTAATGTCCAAATCAAAACTCATTGAAAGCCTGGAATCATTATAATCGTTTTTTCTAACTATTGGATTGTCAGTTGTTTTTTCATCGCTAACAAAACGAATAAAGTCATATACAGGCACATCCTCCTCATAATCAAGAGAGATATTAAGTGCAGTTCCATTTCGTGGGCTGGCAATTACATCCAAATTGATATCCCGACCATGACCGGTAATACTCATTAATCCATTTGCATATGCTGTTCCATAAAACCTTTCATTATCCCTTATTGTCGTATTTAAAGCCAATATTTTTGAACTGGACAAAGTCATATCATAGTCCATATTCTTAAAATTATCATGCCTGATTGAACCATCAAACAAACCCGAATTACCAGCATAATCATAGATTTTGATTTTATCAAAAATGATTGAATCTGCAGCAAACCGAACAGTATCACTAAAATAATAAGCTACTTGCAAATTTTTAATGGTAAGCCCCGCATTTAATCCATATACGTCCCCATCGATCAATATCTTGCCAGGAGTACCATAAATTCTGGCATTTCCAGTGGCATTACCATGAATATTCTTGAAAGTTTTCTCAAGAACCGGCTGTAAAACCGCCGTGGATAGATTATTCAGATTAACATAAAATTCGACGCTGTCTGTTTTCGGTTTATAGGTTCCAAAGGCGTTTAGTGATTTGCGATCGTGATCATTCACGACGAGTTCGCTTTGTATTGCTTCCGACACCCGATCCCATTTACTAACAACACTAATATCTCCTACTTCCTGATCCCTAAACGTAAATCCATCAATTTTCAGATCAGATAAAAACAAGGCCTTTTCATATATATCAAACACACTCGTAGTACCATTCATCGTCCCTTTTAATCTGATATCCTTATCTGATATCTGGTTAACGACTCCCAAGTCAAAATTATTTATAGCCACATTCAAACGATCTGATTTATCTTTAGAAATGGCACCTTCCAATACAAATGTTTGATCATCGTGCGAGATCTGAAAATCAGCAACATGGATTGTTGTAGTATCAATTGTGACCTTTGCAGGATGCACCAGCCACAGAGTATCTGCGACATAAATCTTACTTGGTAATACACTTAGCTCAACATGAGGCCTTTGCCCTTTTTGATGTTGAAATTTGGTGATGGTTTCGAGTTCGCCACTATAAGTAACCTGATGATAATTATTCCAGATCAATCTTGATTTTAACTCATTATCAAATGCCTCGGCTAAAAGACTCAGATTGTATATTTTTTGGGTTCCTCCCATTTCCAGCTCACCAAGCCTGCTAATCACTTCAATATTTTCACCAGAACGAATTGTTAAGTTGTAGTCATTAAAAGTTAAGTTACGGTACTCAACTCTGGGGAAAGTGGCTTTCACCTCTAATCCAGCTCCTTTCTCATCAAAACGTCCTTCAGCAGTCGCAGGCGAAACATATAACTCCGGTGAAAAAGTATTAGTAATTGGTTCAACGTCTTTTATAGAAAGAGAAAAGTCAAACGCATTTTGCCCTGCAATTTCCTGAAACTTTATTCCGGAAGAAGGCAGGTATTTGTGTATCATATTTTTTAAACTTTGATGAATCGTTCGAAACGAATAATCTCCATCAATTTTCAAGTCAACGAAATCAGAAAGTATCTGCAAATGAGACAGACTATCCCGCGAAGTCTCCAGGCTTAAACTGTTCAAATTAAATTGATTATTCTCATTCTCATAACTTCCTTCGTCAAACCATATGCTACCGTTTAAATTATCGATACTATTCCCACTAAATTTTGCTTTTAAATCAACAGCAAGTTTTGATTGCTCATGAGTTTCATCTAAATGTAGTGCAACCAGATCTGCCTTTTTCAACAGTAACTCGAAATCAAAAACCGGAATCTCCGGATTAAAATCCAGTTTACCATTAAAAACAGCCATCAAGTTTGGATCATCAATCTTTAAATCTCCTTCAAACTTTTGATCCTGAATATTCCCATCGAGAACCAGATTTTTGAATTTATAATTATTATAGTCCAGACTATCGACGACTCCATCGATTGTAGCTGCAAACTTTTTATCCTTACTGGAATAATCTCCATCAATTTGTCCGTTGAAAGTAATTGGCCCCACCTTTTTAAGACGGGCAAATTCCCCTAATTTAAAATTCACCGTTTTTAAGTGACCTTCAACACTTAATAAATCATCGTTTGAAGGAACAAAAGAAAGGTCGGTTGTCAATCTTCCGAAGTTTGAATTTACGGTTCCATAAGCAACAAAATCGGAGGTGAACCCAGTAAAACTTCCTTTATACTGAATTATCCCTGCTTCTTTCAGAAAATCCGGAAAATCCAAAAAATTACCGCCCATCGACTCCGGCAATCTAACATTCATCAGGTCTGTAAAATCTGTCGATGAATTTTTCAGATCCAGCATGATATATGACTTCTCAATATTGGGCAATCCATTTACATAAAAATCACATACCATCTTTGTATTTTTCCCAAACCCAAAAGCCAATTGTTTAGCTTTCAAATCGGCAATGGTACCATAAACGTGTCCCGACAAACTCATCTCCAAGTCCATTCCTTTTAAAGACGGAACAAATTGAGCCAGGTCAGTAAAGTGTATCGATGATTCTTTGACATTCAAATCCAATTCCGAGAATGAAAAATCTTTCCCATCCAGCATTGGTGTTTGATCCAATAAAAAATCAGCACTCACAATTTTCGAGCGCGGAGTCAATAACTTTAAATCTTGCAGCTTTATAAGATGCTTATAAGAAGTAAATCGAGTACTCAATTCATTTAAGCTAAAAGACTTTTTATCATCCAAACTAAGTTTGTTAACATTGAATGCTATTGAATCCCGGTTCATGACCAGATTAGTAACATCCAGCTGAATATCCCGCAAATCAATCACCCGTGCTTCCTTCATTTTATAATATGAATAAGCCAGTTGGGTATTGCTAAAAATGAAATCGTGACAGAAAAAGCCCCAAACATTTTCGTTTTTTTTCGGCGTCCTCAACGAATCCAATAGAAATTTATAATTAGGCAGATGTTTTTCATCGAGTGATAAAAATAGTTTCGTATCCTTCAACTCCAATGCTGAAAGAACTACTTTCCTTTTTCTAAACTGAAGGCTGTCAATCGATGCGACCAAACGGTCAACATACACCAATGTATCCTGATGCTGATCTTCAACCAATACCTCATTTAAAATAACCTTGTTGAAAAATCCGATATCAACACTCTTAATACTAATGCGCGTATCAACCCTCTTTGAAATTCGGTTGGTTAATTGCCTAACCATAAAAGTTTGCACCACACTTGACTGAAATGCCAGGTATAAAATTAACAGGACAGTAATTATTGTCCCGGAAACCCAAAGTGCTATTTTGACAGATTTTTTAATAATTTTGCGCTTTTAAATAAAAAAACAAATTAAACTAAATTCGGCGGAATTCGTTAGTTCTATGTGTTAAAATAACTCAAAAAACGTACCATCAGTTTAAATGGAACATTCATCAGATATAATCATTCTAGGTATTGAATCATCATGTGATGATACATCAGCAGCAGTAATAAAAAATGGCTACCTACTTTCAAATATAATTGCCAGCCAAAAAGTTCACGAAGCTTACGGTGGAGTTGTTCCCGAGCTTGCATCGCGTGCTCACCAGCAAAATATTGTTCCGGTAGTGGATCAAGCGATTAAGCAAGCGGGGATAAAACGGGAAGAAATATCAGCTGTAGCATTTACCAGAGGTCCTGGTTTATTAGGATCGCTACTTGTAGGAACCTCGTTTGCGAAGGGTTTTGCTCTATCATCGGGTATTCCGATGATTGACATCAATCACCTTCAAGGACATGTTTTAGCGCATTTCATTAAAGAAGACGGTGTTGAATTTAATGCTCCAAAATTTCCACATTTGTGTTTGCTCGTATCAGGTGGTAATTCTCAGATCATTTTGGTGAAAGATCATCTGGAAATGGAAGTAATTGGACAAACCATTGACGATGCTGCCGGTGAAGCATTTGACAAGTGTGCAAAAGTATTGGGAATGCCCTATCCGGGAGGGCCGCTTATTGACAAGCTTGCAAAAGAAGGAAATCCAAATGCTTTTGAGTTTTCCAAACCAAGAATTAAAGATTTGGACTACAGCTTTAGCGGACTCAAAACCAGCTTCCTATATTTTCTTCGGGATCAATTAAAAGAAAATGAAAATTTCATCGAAGAAAACCAGCCCGATTTGTGTGCTTCGTTGCAAAAAACGATCATTGATATTTTAATGGCAAAGCTTATTAAGGCAGCCAAACAAACGGGGATTAAAGAAATTACGGTGGCTGGAGGAGTATCTGCCAATTCAGGATTGCAAAATGCCCTTCGCCAGGAAGCAAACAAACGCCGTTGGAACATGTACATTCCAAAGTTTGCATTCACAATGGACAATGCCGCTATGATTGCAATAACAGGCTATTACAAATATCAAAAAGGTGAATTTATCGGTCAAGATGCCATTCCCTTTGCACGAATGAACATCAACGAATAGAAAGTGTTATCAACGGAACAATCATCAGATTGAATTCCCTAACTTGCATACTAATATTCAGAACTTGGAAGTTAAAACCAAAATACCTGTTATAATTATTACCGGCTTTTTGGGCGCTGGAAAAACTACTTTCATTAATGAAATTATCCGGGCGCATCAGCACCTTAAGTTAGCTTTGGTTGAAAATGAGTTTGGTGAAAAGTCCATTGATCAGGATTTGATTATTGGTATGCGCAGTGAAAATATCTTTGATTTAAGCAATGGCTGTATTTGTTGTTCCATCTCTAATGAATTTTCACTTGCATTATTGGAACTTGCTGAAAAAGCTGGAGAAATTGATTACCTGCTCATTGAAACAACAGGAATTGCAGATCTATCCAATGTAATCAAACCATTTTATGCTGACGAAGAATTAAAAAAACGATTCACACTTGCCGGCAGCATTTGTGTGGTTGATGCTGCCAATTACGAACAGCAGTTGAATGCAGGTGAGCAACAAATGCAGGTAATTCTCAGTGATGAATTGATAATTAATAAATGTTCAGAAATTTCATCCACTGAGCTTCCATCCATTAAAAAGGTCCTCAATTCTTTTAATAGTACAGCCAACATTAGCACTTGCGATTTTGGGAAACTGGAAACTTTTAAACTGGAAACATTTTCTGATCAGGTAAATTCAGAATTGGAAAGAAAATTATCCACACCATTCCAATTCCGACTAGTTAATTCAAAGAAATACAGCACGTTTACCCACGAATTTTCAGGCACCATTAACCTAAAGAGGTTTCAATATTGGTTTAATTATTTTGCAGCCATTAACCAACTTCAAATTTACAGGGTAAAAGGAATTTTGCACGCGGATGGTCTCTCGCACAAAACTATTGTTCAATCAGTCGGAGGCGCTGTCTCTTATTCAGAAGGATCGTTTATCGATCCAACGAATGATAAAACCAACCGGCTCGTATTTATAGGAAGAGAAATCGATTTTGAAAGAATTGTATATGAATTGAACAGCTATTTAAGCGAGGACGATGCTCCATAGGGGAATTGTAAATACAGCCAACAAAGTACTCAAGACCACCACTCGAGAAGCAAAAGAAGCATTCAATTTATATTTCACGGCTAATACGTAAGGTGTTAACCCCATGGGCATGGCAGCATCCAATACACTCGAACGAAGATCAAATGTCGGGGCAGTAAATTTAATCGTTAGAAAATATCCATAAGGAATTACCAATAAAATAAGTACCGAGAAACCAAAAACCGGAAGCCATTCTTTAAAATCGCCCAATGGATGTGATCCTAAAAACAATCCCAACGAAAATAATACCACGGCAGTAACTGAAGAAGAAAACAAATCTAAACTTTTAAAAACCATTTCCGGAACTTTAACTCCGGAAAGAGATATTGCAACACCAGCAAAAACTGCCAACAATAGTGGATTTTTCAATAGACTGTAAACTACCCCAGTAAACTTCACTTGTCGGCTACCCAAAACTTCGACCAATACAATGGCTAATGTAAACAACCAGAATAAGTAGACTGCTGACAACATGGTAGATTCAGCTAAAACTGACTGTCCGTAGAAATTTAGCAATACTGGAATTCCAAGGTAAGCTACATTCCCAAATGAGAAAGCAAGAACTAAGGTTCTCAAGTTTTCATTATTCAATTTGAACAACCAGCTAAAAGGGAAAGCAAGCAAAATGCAAAAAACAATATAGGCCGAATTCCAAATAAGCAGTTGAGAGAATGAGCTCAAATGGACGTCAAGTTTTATTAAGGCGACCAATATCAATGCTGGGAAACCGATCCAAAGGGCATAATCGTTTAAAACGGCTATCCATTCTTTTCGAAAAACTTTGGTGCGACTAAATATGATTCCTCCCAGAATCACCAGAAATAAAGGAGCTATGGTTGAAAAGGATAGCCAGTAACTTTGCATATCAATTTTCTGTGAAAGGTCTTACATCCGTTAAGTGCATTCCGGCAGCTCTAGCAGCCTGCATTCCCATTTCACCATCTTCCAGAACATGACATTTATTTGGAGTAACTTTAACTAATTCCGCACATCTCAAAAATGTTTGTGGAAAGGGTTTATGTTCTGTCACATCATCAGCAGTTACTATTGCATCAAAATACCTGGTTAGCCCAAGTGTTTCGAGTTGCAACTCAGCACTCCGTCTACTGGCGCCAGTCCCGACGGCCATTGGAATTTTACCATGATATCGATAAACAAGATCAACAACTTTATTATGAGGCTTCAGCAAATCAACACTTTTCCAAAAAGTTTGCTGTTTCATTCGTGCCATCTCTTCAGGATCAGCACCTTTTAAATTATTGTCAGCTATAATTCGTTCTGCAAATTTCACGGTTGGCATTCCTGTCAGCTCAGGAACAATAGACTCATCAAATTTACATTGGTAATGTTCACACACCTTGTGCCAGGTGGCTATATGAACCGGTAACGAGTCCGACAATGTTCCATCTAAATCAAAAATTAACGCTTCTGCCTGTGGGTGTTTATCCAGTTTCATTCTCTATAAATTGAACTGCGAAATTATTATTTTTTTTAGTTATTGCTTCATATTCACTACAATTGTGAAAATGCCAAACCATTGTTAATCAAAAATTAAAAATCAACTATTTTAACATCGACAATCTGATTACATCGGATGTATTTGCAATTTTTACATTCGTGAAAATTTCTTCTTCAATTCTCATGTTCTATTGCATAAAATTGAATTTGAGATATTGTAGAATGAACAACATTTGAACTTTTTTGTATCTAAAGCTTTATGTAACTTGTATACTGTATATAGTTTGATGGAAATAATAATCTGCATGCATTATCACCGTTTTGCGAAAAAAGAATTTAATTTGCTATTATGAAGCCGATTAAGTTTGAATATAAAATTAGTTTTATATACCTGGTTGTTGGAGCCGGCTGGATAATCTTTTCGGATAAAATACTCACCAATCTTGCTCAAAATGATGATACAGAAGTATATATACAGTCAATTAAAGGTGTCTTCTATGTAGTAATTACTACTCTACTTCTATTCTTTCTGCTAAAAAGTTACGCAAAGAGAAATCGTGAAATCAGCGAAAAATTATCTGACAGTATTGAAAAATACAAAGCACTCTATGAAAATGCTCCTCTCGCCTATCAGTCTCTGGATATCGATGGTTGCTTTATTGATATTAATCCCCAATGGTTAAATCTACTTGGATATGAAAGAGAAGATGTGATTGGAAAATGGTTTGGCGATTTCTTGCATCCTGATTACATAGAACACTTTAAACTAAACTTCCCCCGATTTAAGAAGCAAGGTTATATTAAGGATGTTCATTTTAGAATGAAGAAAAAAGATGGAAGTTTTATTCATGTACTTTATGAAGGTTGTATTGGCTACTCACCTGTAGGAGATTTCAGACAAACATACTGCACCTTTAAAGATATCACAAAAGAATTCGAAACAAACAAAGCACTCTCTGATAGCCAAATTAAGTATAAAGCATTATTCGATGAGAACGTTTCAGTGATGCTGCTAATTGATAGCGAAACCGGAAAAATATTGGATGCAAATAAGTCTGCAATTAGTTTCTACGGATACACTATAGAGCAATTGCAAAGCAAACGTATTCAGGATATAAACACATTGAGTGAAGATGACGTGAATGATCAAATGCTGAAAGTAAAAGCAAATAAACGAAATCACTTTCAATTCAAACACAAATTGGCATCTGGTGAAATTCGCGATGTGGATGTGCATGCAACAACAATTAAACTGGAGAATAAAACGCTTCTTTACTCGATTATTTTCGACATTACTGATCAACTTAGAACAGAATACGAACTTCTAAAGGTGCAAAAGGCGATCATTGAAAGTGAAGAAAAATTTAGAGCTGCTTTCTATACAAGTCCCGATTCTATCAATATTAACACCATGCAAGGTTATTATGTCGATGTCAATCAAGGATTCATGGATCTGACCGGATACACCAAAGAGGAAGTTATTGGAAAGAAATCATCGGCAATAAACATATGGAATGATCCAAAAGATAGGAAAACCTTAGTAAAAGCACTTGAAAAAGATGGAAAAATTGAAAATCTGGAGGCTGCTTTTAAGATGAAAGATGGGAGCCTTAAAACAGCTCTGATGTCAGCAACAATCATACAACTAAATAGTAAACCTCACATTTTATCAGTTACCAGAGACATTACCAGACGAAAATTAATGGAGATTGAATTGGTAAAAGCCAAAGAGCAAGCGGAAGAAAGTGATCGTCTCAAATCTGCGTTCATGGCGAATATGAGCCATGAAATCAGGACACCATTAAACGGTGTGTTAGGTTTTGCTAATTTACTGAGTGATGAAAATATTCCAGCCAAAACAGTAAAAAGGTATGCCGATATCATTAATAAAAGTGGAAACCGTTTACTCGAATTAATAAACAACATACTAGACATTAGCAAAATAGAGTCGGGAAATATGTCTGTTGAAATTGAACCCTTTTCACCTTCAATAGTTGTTGAAGAAGTGATCGATCTTTTCCAGGCCAATGCTGACAAAAAGAAATTGAAGATAAAAAGGACTTATCCAGATGCTGAAATAACGGTGTATTCCGATCAATCCAAGGTTATTCAAATCTTGTCGAACTTACTTAATAACGCAATTAAATTCACAAAAAAGGGTTACATCGAAGTCGGCTTTCATGTTAATACCAATTACATTACATTTCATGTAAAAGATACAGGAACAGGCGTCTCTAAAGAAACGATCCCTCATTTGTTTAATCGTTTTTACCAGGGAAATACCAGCTTAGCTCGTGGTCACGAAGGTTCCGGTCTTGGCCTTTCACTATGCAAATCTTTAGTAGAATTATTAGAGGGCGAAATCTGGATTGAATCTGAGAATAAAGTAGGCTCAACTTTCCAATTTAAGTTACCACTTACTCATTCCTAAATTGCTCTATTGAATAAGCTTTCGATTTCTGAAAGAGAATCAAGCAATAAGTGTTTGAATAATTGTAAATAATTTCTAATTTTGCGCCACCTATTTTTAGGTTTAAATTTTTAATGTTTAATAAATTAGATGTTTTATGAAAAACCAGTATGAAACCGTTTTCATTTCAACTCCCGTTTTATCTGAAGGTCAGATAAAGGAAGCGGTAAGTAAATTCAGGGACATCATCGTCAGTAATGGCGGAGAAGTCATCCATGAAGAAGACTGGGGATTACGCAAATTAGCTTATCCCATTCAGAAAAAAAGCACTGGTTTCTATCATTTGATTGAATTTAAGGCAGATCCTGAATTGATTCAAACTTTAGAAACCCAGTACCGTCGCGACGAACGTATTATCCGTTTTTTAACTTTCAAAATGGATAAATATGCCGCTGAGTACAGTGAGAAGAGAAAGAATAATATTAAAGCTAAAACTGAAAAGGAGAAATAAGCTATGGCTAACAATCAAGGTGAAATCAGGTACCTGACTCCCCCGTCAGTTGAGATCAAAAAGAAAAAGTATTGCCGCTTTAAAAAGAATAAGATTAAATACGTGGATTACAAAGATCCTGAGTTTTTGAAAAAATTCTTGAACGAACAAGGTCGTATTCTTCCACGTCGTATCACTGGTACTTCTTTGAAATACCAACGCAAAGTGGCTAAAGCAGTAAAAAGAGCCCGTCATTTGGCTTTGCTGCCCTACTTAACAGATATGTTGAAATAATTTAAAGGAAAGAAAAATGGAAATTATTTTATTACAAGATATTCAAAACCTGGGGAGCAAAGACGATATTATTACAGTTAAAGATGGTTTTGGTCGTAACTACCTTATCCCTCAAAAAATGGCTGTAATTGCAAATGAGTCTGCAAAAAAGGTTTTGGCTGAAAATATCAAACAACGCGCTCACAAAGAAGCGAAGTTGAAAGAAGAAGCTCTTAAGATTGCTGAAAAGCTACAAAACAAGCAAGTGGTTATTGGTGCAAAAACCAGTACATCAGGAAAAATCTTTGGTTCAGTTAATACAATCATTTTAGCTGAAGCAATTAACAAAAAAGGATTTGAGCTTGAGCGCAAACAAATCAGCATCAAAGAAGACAGCATCAAAGAAGTTGGTAAATACACTGCAAAAATCAAACTTCACAAAGAAGTGGTGATTGATTTTGAATTTGAAGTTGTTACAGAATAATCACACAGATTTTACACACAAAGAATCAAACGTTTTTTTCAAACATAAAAGCCAACAGTCAAATGACTGCTGGCTTTTTCTTTTTAAGTCCTGTTATTTATTAATCTTCTTCCAGCGTTATCATCTTCTTATTCCGCATGATATTAACGATTGCATCAACAATGTAATCATCCTGCATCGTTGAATAATTAAATATTAAATCGTAATCATTATTATTTAGTTTTCGCCCTGCAACATGCTCAACAAATAAATCGCGCTGCCTGTCAATCTCCAAAACGTATTCCTGCGCATCAGCCTTCGACATATCACTTATTTGCATGATCCGATTGATACGCCACTCCAAAGGTGCCTGCAGTTTTACACTTAGTTTAAGCGGAATATCTTTCGCTATTGCACCAGAAGCACGACCTACAATAATATAGTAACCTTCTTCTGCAATTCGATAGATCACCTCCTTAACGGTATCTATTATCTCCTGATCATCTGCATCATACACCTTGTCAGTTGAAAATGCAGTAGATACATCATGTAAACTTGACTTTACTTCAGATAAGAATACATTTTTAATACGCTCCGGATTCAACTCTAGCTCATGAGCTGTTTCTTCGATGATTTCTTTACTAACCCATTTCCACTCAACATCCGTTTTTGTGTCAGAGTTATAACTATATCCAGAAAGGATCTTCGACAACTTGGTAGCAATCCTCTTGGCCGAACAACCACATTCACGTGATATCATAACAACCGGTCCTGGATACTTACTTCGTTTTCTCGATTTTTCTGCTTCTTCAATGTAGCTCTTCAATAAATTTTTCACAGTTCTAATTTTTGATGTTAAACTCTAACCAAATTCTCTTAATGAACAAAAATTCATATAATTCATAAATCAGTCATAAACAAATCTACAACCTCAAATGAAACGAAATCGATAAAAATGTTCTACAATACCTAATTTTACTGATGTTTTAAAACAATCTTACAGAACATGTAAATCTTTTTATCTTCGTAAAAAACTAATTATGAAAGCAATAATTCAGACAGCAATCACTTCTTTTGGAATGTCTGGTCGAGTTTTCCATGGACCATCTCTAGCAGTAAATCCTAGTTTTCACGTAAAATATATTCTTGAAAGAAGTAAAAACCTTTCAAAACAATTATTTCCAGACGCTAAAATTGTTAGAACATACCAGGAAATTTTAAACGATCCGGACATACAGCTCATTATTATCAATACTCCGGATAAATTGCATTATGAAATGAGCAAGCTTGCTTTGGAAAAAGGAAAGCATGTAGTTATTGAAAAACCTCTTACACAAACTGTTGAGCAGGCAAACGAACTTATTCAACTCGCCAAAAAGAATAAACTGATGCTTTCGGTGTACCAAAACAGAAGGTGGGATGGCGATTTTCTGACAGTTCAAAAGATTGTGGAAAACAAGATGCTTGGCAAGCTAGTCGAATTTGAATCTCATTTTGATCGTTACAGAAACTTCATAAAGCCAAACACCTGGAAAGAAGAAAAAGGTGAGAAGCATGGAGTTTTGTATAATCTAGGTTCACATATGATTGATCAGGGGTTGGTTCTTTTTGGAATGCCACAATCAGTAACAGCCCATTTAGACACATTGCGAGATCAGGGACAAGTCAAAGATTATTACGATATCAGAATGCAATACAAAGGCTTTGCTGCCATTCTAAAATCGTCGTACTTGGTTCGCGAACCTGGACCAAGGTACAGTATTCACGGAACCTTAGGTTCCTTTCATAAATGGGGAATTGATCCGCAGGAAGAAGCTTTAAATGCGGGGCATTTACCCAATGAATCCGGTTGGGGAACAGAAGCTGAAAGCAAATGGGGAACAATCAATACGGAGATTGGAAACTTGCATTATAAGGGATCAATAGAAACTAAAGCAGGAAACTACAACCTTTATTATGAAAACATTTATGATGTTTTAGTTAACAACGAAGAGTTGCAGGTAAAACCGGAAGAAAGTCGTGATGGATTAATAATCCTTGAAGCATGCTTGAAAAGCGATCAGGAAAAACGCACCATCATATTATAAAAAACGGGGCTTGATTGCCGGCCCCATTCCATTTTAAATATCCTATTACTCAAACAGCTTTGCGATTTTTCTGGCAACTTTATCCTCCTTTATACTACCATTGTAAAGTACCAGCGCATATTTAAGCACGATTGGTTTTTGAGATGAAATTTGAATAGGCTCTCTTCCAGGAAACACGGCATTTTGCATGCTTTCTTTTCTACGCAGAATCCATTTTTGAGTATCGTCTTGATTTTTCGGATCGGCATAAACAAAAACGCCCCCCTTATTTCCGTTCTTCCCTATTGCTCCATTCATGTTAATATACTGGCCTTCATCAACTGCATTTGTCTGTGGCTCTACCACCCCATTCTTACTGGTAAATTCCAAGTCATCTGGTAGTTTCATTCGGACAGAAAAACCGCCATAACCTTTCTCATCGTCAGAGCCACCCAATTTCAAATTATCAGCCAATGCTTTCAATTTAATTTCAAAAAGAATTACCTGTTTACGATTTTGCAGAGGAAAGAAAGTCATCGTTGTTTGTTCCTCCATATAAGGAGTTTCTCCACTTTGATACTGAGGAGAACTCCAATACACACTGGTAGTAAACTCTCCATTACCATTTGGAAGTCTTCTG
Organism: Sunxiuqinia sp. A32; assembly: GCF_052690465.1. Taxonomy (NCBI): domain Bacteria; kingdom Pseudomonadati; phylum Bacteroidota; class Bacteroidia; order Marinilabiliales; family Prolixibacteraceae; genus Sunxiuqinia; species Sunxiuqinia sp. A32. The sequence goes on along the minus strand of NZ_JBQYLI010000015.1, from coordinate 11,012 downwards.
AATTCCACATTTTGGACTTCCTGTTCAAAATCTTCCAACATCCAAGGATCTCCTATTGGTTTTCCATCAATAACAATCTGGTGCCAAGTCCAAAAAATTCCACGATGATGGATGTGGTCCGCCGGAGCATCTTCCGTGATTTTAGCTCCGTCAGGCAAATATACTGGATGTAAATAATTGTTCCTTGCCGGAGCTTGGTTTGGCGTCGCATTTTCCTTTCGATAAAAAGCGATTTTCCTTCCTTTCTCAACAAACCAAAATCCTCCATCGTCCTTTTTCATTCCAACCTGTCCGGCCGACCGAATTACAAATGACAATAGAATGGAAACTAGAAAAGTATATTTTTTGATTTGATTCATTTTTATTAATTGTTAGGTAGTAATTTTTCGAGCAACCAATCATTTTTTTGATTTCGCTGCTCCGGATACGTCCAGTGTTGCGTGTCCTGATAAATAAATAGTTCCTTCGGTGCCTTTATCAGATTGTAGGCTGCATACATCGAAGTCGGTGGACAAACATTGTCATCAAATCCCCATGAATAATGACCAGTAGCTTCAACGAATCGAGCAAAATTAACGACATCAAAGTACTTGGAAGTCTCAACCTTTTCCGGTTTATTGGTAAATCCATCTTTAAACAAATGGGGCCAACCTCCTGTACGACCATGCAAATAACCAGTTAGATCACACAAAGCCGGATAGTCTGCAGCCAAATATTTAATACGGTGATCTAAACCGGCTGTCACAATGGAAAGTGCTCCCCCCTGGCTACCTCCGGTTACTGCGATATTTTCACCATCAAATTCATCCAATCCAAAAATAAAATCAACAGAACGCACGCATCCTAAATATACTCGTTTGTAATAACAATTATCTTTATCATCTAAATTGAACTTCGAGTAACCACTCAAAGCTCCCGCACCAAGATTTTCATAAACAACACGATTCAAATTAACCTGGATGCCATGAATTCCTATTTGAAAAGTTATAATCCCCTTTTCTGCGTTACTTACATCACCATAATATGGGCGAATACCCGCTCCCGGAACATGCAAAATCGCCGGATACTTTCCAGATTTCTTAGGAGTACATAAAATGCCGTATATTTTACCATTAATATTATCGATAGACACATGATAAACATTTGCCTTTGAGGTACAGCGATCGGGCATTAATGTTAAGATAGGATTTACGGGAATCTCGGCCAATTTTTCCTTTCCATCTTCCCAAAAGTTTAAAAAATCTCCCGGCAGAGTCGTTGTTGGTTTTATGTATTCCGGTAAAAATCCAGCAGTTGCATATTCCTTATAAGTTTTGCCATCAACTGTAATTTCAACGTGGCACCGTAAAAATCCTGGTTGAGTTAGGCCCGGAGCTTTTATTTTTGCGCCGCCACCATGAATTTTTTTAGTCCCCTTTTCTGAGGGCAACATATTTTCCAATCCAAAGGAATAGCTTATTTCACCTTCCTGAATAGGTGTATCAAACTGGTAAACATCAACCTCAAAGACTACCGGTTCTCCCAACTGGTATGTCCAATCCTGATGATTCGGGCTAATTCTAATATTTACTGCTTTTCTCGCAGGCTGTGCAATTAATGTAAGTTGAATAAAAAGAAATGTAAAAATTGAAAAGTAGAAATGAAGACTTTTTTTCATGGTGAAAAATTTAGTTAGGTGAAGTAAAATTAGCAAAAAGCCTCAATTATGCGAAACCATATCCAAGCTTTGCCATTGTTTTCCTAACCAAAATTTTCGCAACTAATTTAAAAAAGCCCCTTCTTGAAATTAAATGTACTTGAAGGTTGATATTGCTCACCAAATCGATACTTGGTTAACAGTCGCTTTAAAATGTTTTTAGATGTTTTCTCATGACTCAGGTCGATCATGAAATTGCTGAATCCCAAAGCCATAATTTGCTTTTTATATTGAAACAAGTTCACCGGAGCATCAGGAACAACAATGGTAATACCGTCTTTATTTGTCTTTTGGTACGTCTTTCCATGATCATCCTTAAATTGGTTTTCCTCGTCTGACACAGAAACAGGCATACGGGAATAAAACAATTCCGGATATCCATGTAAAAGAACAATTCCTTGCTTATTTTGCATGCTTTTCAAATTCTCAAAATCATTCTCCATCGGATAGCAAAAGTTCCTCATTTGCTGTTGTTGTAACAATTTAGCGGCGGCATCATTATATACATAAACGTGCTCATTACTGCTCACCTGGCTATCTTTTCCCAGCAATAATTTTTGCGAAAGATGACTTACAAAGAACCGCGTATATCCTGTTCGTTCAATTCGCTGGATTATTTTTCGGTATTCATCAATATGCTCTTCCGAAATAAATTTGGGAAGTTCAACATATATCTTTTGCTTATTTTGCTGAATAAACCTGGCATTAAAATCAAATTTCTCCAAATCTTTACGCGTAAATGAAAGCACCAGCCCATCGACATCATCCAATCGAAGTTTTCTCAGCCAGTCGGGATCATCAACTCGTACAAATAATCTTGGTTTTGAAGGACGTGACTTAATAATCAACTTCTGACGAATAGCCTTTTTCTGACCGAAAGGTAAAGGCTTTACATTCATTTTTGGCAGTTGATCAAATTTAGAAGGGAAATGCTCCCCTCTTCTACCAACCCAAAATATTTCATCGCCAACATTTATCTTTTCTTTCCCTTCAAACTGAAAGGTTATTGAATCACCCTCAACTTGAAAATCTCTCAATTTAAGATTGACGGTACTATCATTTTTTACATTTCGGATTCGTATTCGATCTCCGTCTTGCATTTCTGTGTTCGAATTTAATGAAATCAGGCCTTTCTTCACATCTTTTACAAAACCAATAGAAATCCCAGTATTTGAATTTTCAGCAATCCCTTCTTTCACATCTTTACCAAGAAAGTAGGAAATTTTTGCCCGCCCAAAATCCAGGCGTAACATTTCTTCAGCTTCCTTTTGCCTGTTAGGCTGATCCACTGCCAATCGATAAGCTTTTGCAACCTGATACACATAGTCAGCAGATTTCATGCGTCCTTCAATTTTGAGGGAACTAATGCCCAACTCCTTTAGCCTATCAACATTAGAAAGCTGCTGATTATCTTTCAGGTTAAACAGAAACTTACAGTCCTGATCATCCTTATAAATCCGCCGACAAGGTTGCGCACATAAACCACGGTTCGCACCGCGACCACCGATATAACTACTAAAGAAACACAACCCGCTGAAAGAATAGCACAAGGCTCCATGCACAAAAAGTTCCAGTTCTACCTTTGCTTTTCCTGCGATTCCCTCCAACTCTTTCATCGTGAGTTCCCTTGCCAAAATCACCCGGGAAATCCCAAGTCGCTCAGACAAGCTCACTCCCAGAGAGTTATGGTTGCCCATTTGTGTACTTGCATGAACTACAAGCCCGGGAAATTGATTTTTAGCCAACCAGTAAACGCCCCAATCCTGAATGATAATTGCATCAACTTGTGCCTTTTCCAAAAAAGCCAACACGTCAAGCAAAGCTTCAAGCTCGTTATTTTTAATAACCGTATTTAAGGTCACGTAAATCTTCGCATTCTTCTTTTTAACTTCTTTTATTGCAGCTAATAACTGACTTTCAGTGAAGTTGCTTGCACGGCCTCTGGCATTAAATGAACGCAAGCCTAAATAAATGGCATCTGCTCCACCCTTTAATGCTGCAAAGAATGATTCAGTGTTTCCGGCAGGTAATAATATTTCTGGTTTCTTCTTTCCCATAGCGTATTTCAATGCTGCAAAAGTAGTAATCTGATGGGAGATCGGGCGAAAAACATCAAAGAAAATACGATGCCCTTTTCCAGATGCTCTGTCAACTAAGGATTACAAGTAAATACAGACATTTTCATCTTAAAACACTCGCTATCAATCCTTATTTTTAACAAATATAAATTACACTTTCAAATTAAAATTGCTATCCAGAGATTGCAAAAAAATAATTTTCCTGCTTACCTTTGTTTGCAGAAAATCGTTCAGCTTTGGATAATTTAATTCAAATACATCAAACATTACTGGAGCATTCGCGTGAAACGATTGCCCGTGAATTATTCCATGAGATAGATTGGTCTCAACGGCTGATTTGTATAAAAGGATTCCGCGGTGTTGGAAAAACGACTTTTCTACTTGACTATGTAAAAACGAATTATGCAGACGACAAATCTTGTCTGTATGTTAACCTAAATAACTTCTATTTCACCAAAAGAAAGATCTACAATTTTGCTGATGAGTTTTACAAAAAGGGAGGAAAAGTCTTACTACTTGACCAAATTCACAAGTATCCTCATTGGTCATCAGAACTTAAAGAATGCTATGTAGATTTTCCAGAGTTAAAGATTATTTTCTCAGCGTCCCCCGTACTAAGGGTTTTGGAAGGAAATGATTCGTTAAAAGGAATCGTGAAAGTGTATCACCTGGAAGGGCTTTCTTTCAGAGAATATTTAAACTTTCATGGAAAATTCGAATTCAGAAGATATAAGTTAACCGAGATTTTGGAGAATCATCAGCAAATTGCGCGTGAGATTACTGACCAAGTCAAACCTCTAGCTTATTTTGCTGAATACTTGCAATCCGGATTTTACCCCTACTTTTTAAATAATAAACCGTTCTACAACGAAAGTCTTTTGAAGCACATCAACCTTGCATTGGAAATTGATGTGACTTATTTGAATCAAATTGAACTGAAATATTTACCAAAGCTTAGAAAGCTGTTACAAGTTGTGAATAGTCAGGTGCCTTTTACTCCGAATGTAAGTAAGATTAGCACCGATGTGAAAACATCCAGAGCAACAGTGATGAACTATTTGCGTTATCTGAAAAATGCCCGCTTAATCAACCTGCTATTTTCAAATGGTGATGAAGATCAACAGAAAAAGCCGGATCTGGTTTATGCACACAACACGAATATTTTGTATGCAATTGAGCCGGACAACGTAAATAACCGCAATTTGAGAAGTACTTTTTTTTATAACCAGGTAGGTTATCAACATCAAATTAAAAGCTCAGAGATTGCAGATTTTAAAGTAAACGAACAATACCACTTTACTGTGGGAGGAAAATATACAGAACCAGATAACGAAGATACTTACGCAGCAGCCGATATGATTGAAGAAGGCGAAGGAAATAAAATTCCGTTATGGCTGTTTGGATTTTTGTATTAAAAGCTGGAAGACGGTAGTCTGGAGCTGGAAGTTTCTGGAAATTAGAAAATTAGAATTTGAGAGATAATAAAATAAATTTTAAAATTTAACTTGAATAAAAATGGCAAAAGAAAAAAAATTCGTTACATGTGACGGTAATTACGCAGCAGCGTATATGAGTTACATGTTTAGTGAAGTCGCCTGTATTTATCCAATTACGCCATCTTCAACAATGGCAGAATATGTGGATGAATGGGCCGCAAAAGGAAAGAAAAACATTTTTGGTCGTCCAGTACGTTTAGCTGAAATGCAAAGTGAAGCTGGTGCTGCAGGTGCAGTACACGGTTCGTTGCAATCAGGTGCATTAACGTCAACTTATACAGCATCTCAAGGTCTCTTGTTGATGATTCCTAACATGTATAAAATTGCAGGTGAGCTTTTACCAACTGTATTCCACGTAAGTGCACGTGCTCTTGCAGGTCACGCACTTTCAATCTTTGGTGATCACTCTGACGTATATGCCACTCGTCAAACAGGGTTCGCTATGTTGGCTGCAGGTTCTGTTCAGGAAGAAATGGACCTTGCTGGTGTTTCTCACCTTGCAACCATTAAATCACGCGTTCCTTTCCTATCATTCTTCGATGGATTCCGTACTTCTCACGAAGTTCAAAAAATTGAAGTTCTTGATCAGGAAGCATTCATACCACTTATTGATCAGGAAGCATTGCAAGCTTTCCGCGACCGCGCACTGAACCCAGAAAGCCCAGTAACTCGTGGTACTGCTCAAAACCCTGATATTTTCTTTCAGGCAAAAGAAGCTGCTAACAAATTCATCGATGCAGTTCCTGATATCGTTGAAGATTACATGAAAGAAATTTCAAAATTGACTGGTCGTGAATATCACCCATTTACATATTATGGTGCTGAAGATGCTGAAAACATCATCATCGCAATGGGATCAGTAACTGAAACTATCAAAGAAACTATCGACTATTTAGCTGCTCAAGGTAAAAAAGTTGGTTTGTTGTCAGTTCACTTGTATCGTCCATTCAGTGCAAAATATTTCATGAATGTATTGCCTAAGTCTGTTAAAAGAATTTCTGTTCTTGACCGCAGCAAAGAGCCTGGAGCAAATGGCGAGCCATTGTATCTTGACGTAAAAGACTTGTTCTACGAAAAAGAAAATGCCCCTGTTATTGTTGGTGGTCGTTTCGGGTTAGGTTCAAAAGACACTACTCCATCTCAAATTATTTCAGTATATGAAAACCTTGAAATGGCTGAGCCTAAAAATGGGTTCACACTGGGTATCGAAGATGATGTGACTTTCAAATCACTTCCTTTAAAAGAAGAAATCAAAGTTTCTCCTGAAGGAACTTACGAAGCTAAATTCTACGGCTTAGGTTCTGACGGTACTGTTGGTGCAAATAAAAATTCCATCAAAATTATTGGTGATACTACTGATAAATATTGCCAGGGATATTTTGAATATGATTCAAAAAAATCAGGAGGTTTTACTTGTTCTCACCTTCGTTTTGGTGACAGCGAAATCCGTTCTACTTACCTGATTACAACTCCTGACTTTGTTGCATGCCACGTTCCAGCATACATCAACTTGTATGACGTATTGAAAGGAATCAAAAAAGGTGGATCATTCCTATTGAACTCAATTTGGGATGAAGAAGAAACTAAAAAACGCCTTCCAGATGCAATGAAAAAGGAATTGGCTGAAAAAGAAATCAATTTCTACATCATCAACGGTACAAAATTAGGTGAAGAGCTTGGTCTTGGAACTCGTACCAATACCATCATGCAATCAGCATTCTTCAAAATCACTGGTGTAATTCCTTACGATCAGGCTGTTGAAGCAATGAAGAAAGCGATTGTAAAATCTTACGGTGCTAAAGGTGAGAAAATTGTAAACATGAACTTTGCTGCAGTTGAAGCCGGTGGTAAAAACGTAGTAAAAGTTGATGTTCCTTCTGAATGGAAAACAATTAAACTGGAAGAAGAAGTTGCTGCAACTGATCGTCCTGAATACATCAGCGAATTTGTTGATATCATCAACGCACAAAAAGGTAACAGCCTGCCTGTTTCTAAATTTGTAGGTTACGAAGATGGTACTTTCGAACAAGGTACTTCTGCTTTTGAAAAGCGTGGTATCGCTGTAAATGTTCCGGAATGGCAAGCTGACAACTGTATTCAGTGTAACCAGTGTGCTTACGTTTGTCCTCACGCTGCTATTCGTCCATTCCTGTTAGATGAAACAGAGATGGCTGGTGCTCCTGAAGGAACTGAAGTACGTGTTGCTACTCCAACGAAACAATTCCCAGGCTTAAACTTCCGCATCCAGGTTTCTACACTTGACTGTACTGGTTGTGGTAACTGTGCCGATGTTTGTCCATCAAAAACTAAAGCTCTTGAGATGAAGCCTCTTGGAACCCAAGAAGCTGAAGTAGAGCGTTGGAACTACATGGACAAAAACGTTTCTTATAAAGAAAAAGTAGTTGACAAATATAAATCAGTTAAAAACTCACAGTTTGCTCAACCATTATTCGAGTTCTCAGGAGCTTGTGCCGGTTGTGGTGAAACTCCTTATGTGAAACTGATTACTCAATTGTACGGTGAGCGCATGATGGTAGCCAACGCAACAGGTTGTTCTTCAATCTATGGTGGTTCTGCTCCAGCAACTCCATATTGTAAGCACAAAGAAAGTGGACATGGTCCAGCATGGGCGAATTCACTTTTCGAAGACAACGCTGAATATGGTTTCGGTATGGCTGAAGGTGTTAATGCACAACGCGACCGTATCGAATCAATCATGCAAGCTGAAATGTCAAATGGAATTAGCGCTGATGAAAAAGAAGCATTCCAGGCATGGATCGATGGTAAAAACGATGCAGAAGCTTCTAAAGCAGCCTCAGCAAAAGTTCTTGAAGTTCTTGACGGAAAAGATGGAGCTTACGCAAAAGACATCCTAGGATTGAAAAAATACCTGGTTAAAAAATCAGTGTGGATTTTTGGTGGTGACGGATGGGCATATGACATCGGTTATGGTGGTTTGGATCACGTATTGGCTTCTGGTGAAAATGTAAACGTTTTGGTAATGGACACTGAGGTATACTCAAATACAGGTGGTCAGGCTTCAAAAGCTACACCAGTTGGTGCTGTTGCTAAATTTGCTGCTTCTGGTAAGAAAATCCGCAAAAAAGACCTTGGTGTAATGGCTATGTCTTACGGATATGTTTACGTTGCTCAAGTTGCAATGGGTGCTAACCAAGGGCAATACCTGAAAGCATTGCGTGAAGCTGAAGAGTTTGATGGACCATCTTTGATCATTGCTTATTCTCCTTGTATCAACCACGGATTGCGCGCAAGCATGGGTGCATCTCAGGCTGAAGAGAAAAAAGCTGTTGAAGCAGGTTACTGGTCATTGTATCGTTACAATCCAGCATTGGAAGCTGAAAGTAAAAACCCATTCACATTGGATTCAAAAGATCCTGACTGGAGTAAATTCCAAGACTTCCTTAACGGTGAAGTACGCTACACTGCATTGAAAAAATCGTTCCCTGAAGAAGCATCTGTACTGTTCGCTGCTGCTGAAGAGAATGCAAAATGGCGCCACGCTTCTTACAAGCGTTATGCTGCGATGGATTTTAATCCAGCTGAATAAATTGGATATTCTCTAAAAAACCAATTTTTTATATCATCAAAACCACTGTCCGTCTTTCGACGGTTGGTGGTTTTTTTTGATACAGTTTTCTGAATAGTGGATAATTAGCCCTAAAAGCTGCACCTTAACAATACAGGAGTAAATATGAGTACTCACATCCCAACTAGCTTGGAATGTGGTTTGTCGCTATCAATATAAAACGACGAATTGCACTTGACAATCAGCCAGAAAGATATCGATTTCTACAAGTTTGTTAAAAATGCATCCTTTGCCAGCATTCACCATTGACATTATTATCATTAAAGAACGATTAAAATGACATCCATCCATTTATTTGTGTGTTAAATTTACATTTTGACATTTCATTTTCAACATACAATACTAAATGTCAATTCATCTTTCTTCTATATTTGCACTATCACTAACTTTTAAATTTAAGAAAGATGTCAAAACAAGCTGTTTTCGATTTATTGGATAAAGGTGCTGACGACAGACAATTTCGTGTTAAGTATGACAACACCTTTTCAGAAGAGAAATTCGTGGAATTAGCAAAAGAAGATGGTTTCGAATTTACAGTAGAAGACCTGAAAGAGGCTTTACGCGAAAATGGTGATTCATTTGAATCTTACGGAAATCCTCCTAAAAAAGGAATTTGGGTATAGTCGCTTTGCGTAAAGCAAATTTTAAGCCGCAGCTTAAAATAAACTCTATCTCGTAAACTATTGTTGCCGCAGTCATTTGCAAAAGAACATAGCCAGAAGGAATGCTTCTGGCTATCTACATTATTGGCGCGAGTCTTCATTCTTGCTCTTAATAGACTCAGTTTTTAAACTCATAATTCTGTCCGTAAAATGATAGATCAGTTTATAATATTCCATCCAACCCAGCGATCTCGCAACTCGATCGGAATGAAATTTATTGAAAGCTTAGAAAAAAAAAGGCACAAACTCCAAATGAAGCTTATGCCCTCTTCAATATAGTGAAATATTGATCCTTACACCAAAATATCGGCAGTCAGGTTATCAATACTTTTACCAATTCCTTCGAATGGCTTTCCATTTCCCTGATTGTCATCTTCAACAAAACGATATTTCATTCCTGCAATATCTTTCGCATCCAAAATACGTTTGAAATCAATCACTCCCTCTCCTACGCTGCAAATATCACTTTTCTCAACTTCAAAATAAGGCTCACTTTTTTGCGACATATCTTTCAGGTGGAACAACTGGAAACGTCCCGGATATTTTTTAAACATTTCAACAGGATCCTGACCTGCTTTTGTCACCCAATAAAGGTCAATTTCCATGGTAATCAATTCCGGATCCATTTCAGGCATATAAAGGTCATAATAAGGAACGATACCATCCAGGTTGGCAAATTCGAAGTTGTGGTTGTGGTATGCAAACTGAATGCCAACCCCTTTCATAATTTCGCCAACTTTATTCCACTCACCAATCATTTTTTTATACGTCTCAATATTACGATCTTCATCGTTTACCCATGGCTGAACACAGTATTCCACCCCCAGTTCCGCATGTGCATCGGCCATTGCTTTGGCATTGTCAAGCGAAATACCAGCTGCTTCAACCTGGGTATGGCTACTAACCACTTTCATTCCCAAATCAGCAACTAGCTTTTTAAACTCGGCAGGAGCATATCCGTAAAACTTACCATCAGCAAAACCAGCAAGCTCCAGGTATTTATATCCCAAATCAGATACTTTTTTCAATGATCCCGGGGTATCCGCGCTCATTGCATCACGTATGGTGTAAAGTTGAATTCCTACTCCGTAGCTTTTTTTATCAACTGCTTTAGTAACGCAAGAAGCGAGGTTACCACATGCCAGCAAACCTAAAGAACCAGCTGCAGATACCCGCAAAAAATCTCTTCTACTCTTCATTTTGTTTATTAGTTTTAGTTATTATTTAGATGATTTTTCCATTTTTGATTGTCTAAAAATACAGAATACTCTGAATTTTTGAAAAGAAAAGAGGACTCCTGACTTTTTAAAAATACATTTTTTGATTTAAAATGTAAGATATTAAACACCCGATACGAAGTAAAGCATTTAGAACTTTAACACTGCCCTTGAATATCCTGTAAGTCTTCAGCCTAATTTGGACAGATGGGTATAAAAATTAAGAGATGGTTTTCTTAATTTAATAACCATAAAA